>CALGOB010000133.1 GCA_937958005.1 uncultured Cyclobacteriaceae bacterium | reverse complement strand
CTGCGTCGGCAGTCCGATTCATTTTTTCCATGCCGCGGGGGCGGACCCCTGAAAAAACGGAACCAAAAAAATCTACAAGGCCGCTTGGCGGTCAAAAACAACATGGTACGCCATCGCGGCTCTACCGGGGTTTTTGACAGGCCAGCCCTCCTATATGAAGATCTTAAAGTAGAAATTTTGGATAGTAAAACGCATTAAATTATTTTCTCGGATACCAGTAATAAAATATTGATAAAAAACAATAGTTGGATATTTTTATGGTCATCTTAAAAGTAACTTTCTTCTATAAAAGTACGATCATTTAGGCAGCTTTCTTCATTTTTTCCGTGCTGTGGGGTTGACCATCAAAAAAACGAAGCCGCACAGCGAACCGTCTACAAAATCTATGGGTTTCCCTATGCGTCCAAAACAATTATATCCTCTTCATTTACCATTGGAGTAATTCGGTAGTTCCTAATCGGATTTTTTTATATCTTTCAAAATCTAAAAAAAATAGAATGAAATATAAATACATTGTTTTATCCCTTGGATTATTAGTTACTGGGTTTAGCATGCACGCACAAGGTAAAAAAGAAGTAGGGCTGGATGCTTACAAAATTTGGAAGAGAGCAAAAGAATCTGCGATTAGTAATGATGGAAAATGGGTTTCATACACACTTGAAACAAACCAAAAAACCAACAACCAAATCAAATTAAGAACATTCAACGGAAAAGATATATTAACCTATTTAAGAGGGACTTCTAACCAATTTACTTATGGTTCTTCTCATTTATTCTTTCTAATAAATCCTGATTTTGACACACTCAAAAACCTAAGAAGGAAAAAAGTCGAAAAAGAGGATTTGCCTTTAGATTCATTAGGAATATTTAATCTTAGCGATAGATCAATCAGAAAAATTCCTAGAGTTGTATCTTATAAACTTCCTAAAAAATGGAATGGCTGGTTTGCTTATCAGCAGAAAGACACCTTAAAAGACGGTGCAAAGAAAGAGGCTTACCAGCTGACCATTGAACGTAATAATGGATCAATGTCTTTTAATTTTCCAGCTGTATCTGATTACCAAATTTCAGAAAAGGGTGGAAAAATTGCTTTTGTATCCTTAGGAAATGATTCCACATTCTTACCTGGTGTATATGTATTTGATGTAGATAAAACGAACAGTCAATCCATCTATAGAGCTAAAGGAAAGTATAATTCTTTGGTTTGGAGCGAAAAAGGAAACAAACTCTCTTTTGTAGCAGATACTGATACTACAAAAAACCTGATCAGGCCTTATAATTTACAGTTATGGAAAAATGGGGAAGATTCTTCAAAAACCTTAGTTAATAATTCTAATCCTGTTCTTAATGGAAAACTTTTAGTCAGCGAAAAAAGTAAAAACTTTTTTTCAAAAGATGAATCTAAACTATATTTTGGCTTAAAACCATTTCCCATTCTGCAAGACACCTCCTTACTAGAAGAAGAAATAGTAAATGTAGAAGTTTGGAATTACCAAGACGCAAGGCTTCACACACAACAAAAGGTGGAAAAAGAAATAGACCTAAATAAATCTTACTTAAGCGTAGTTCATCTCAATAATGAAAAAATCATTAGCCTCTCGAGCCAGAGTATTCCTAATGTGCAAGTAGGAAATGAAGGAAATAGTAGCATGGCTTTAGGTATAAACAATCAGCCCTATCAATCTCTACTTTCTTGGGAAGGCGGCCCATATTATAATGATCTATATATCATTAACACTGAAAATGGAGCATCCAAAAAAATAAAGGAGAAAGCTAGGGGCCGAGCGGAGTTATCACCTGCTGGTAAGTATGTTTATTGGTACAACGTCACGGACTCTGCTTGGTTTACTTATGAAATAGCTACTGAAATATTAAAACAGGTCACTGATAATGAAACGGTAGCATTTTACCGAGAAATTCATGATTCCCCTAGTCATCCTGCTCCCTATGGTACTGCAACTTGGTCTGAAAATGACGATTATTTATTAGTTTATGATCGTTTTGACATTTGGGAAATAAGTCCAGATAACAGTAACAAACCTAAAAAATTAACAAATAATGGTAGAGCAAATAAAATTAGATACCGTTATGAGAAGTTGAACGACGATGAACGATTCATTAAAAAGGGTCAAAAATTAATCTTGAGAGGGTTTAATGAAACGGATAAATCGACAGGTTATTATGAGTTGAATTATAAACCAAAAGCAAAGGTAAAAAATTTGATCGATGGGCCATTTGCCTTTAAACAATTAAAGAAAGCACAGAAAAGTAGTCAATTACTTTTCACAAAGGAAAACTTCAGATTGTTTCCTGATTTTTATACTACTGATTCTAAATTTAAATCGATTAAAAAAATCAGTGATATAAACCCTCAACAAGCTGATTACAAATGGGGAGATATTTCACTTTATAAATGGAAGACTTTTGATGGAAAAATGATTGAGGGCATGTTAGTAAAACCTGACAATTTTGATCCCAATAAGAAATATCCATTATTGGTCAATTTCTATGACAAAAGTTCTAATGCGCTAAATAATCACAGAGACCCTTATCCCCATCGGTCTACTATTAATTATAGTCTATTTGCATCTAAAGGTTATGTAATTTTTAACCCAGATGTTCATTATGAAATAGGAGCTCCGGGTAAAAGTGCTTACAACTGTGTTGTTTCAGGAATAGAAGCACTTATTAAAGAAGGATATATAGATAAGGAAAGAATTGGTATGCAAGGTCATAGCTGGGGCGGGTACCAAGCTGCTCAGTTAGTTACCATGACAGATATTTTTGCTTGTGCGGAAGCTGGTGCACCTGTACCCAATATGATCAGTGCTTATGGGGGTATCAGATGGTGGACAGGTCTCAGTAGAATGTTTCAGTATGAGCATACACAAAGTAGAATTGGCGGTAGTCTCTGGGAGTATCCAGAAAGGTATATAGAAAACTCTCCTATTTTCTCATTAGATAAAGTAAATACACCTCTATTAATCATGCACAATGATGCTGATGGCCATGTGCCTTGGTATCAAGGCATAGAACTCTTTGTCTCGTTGAGAAGACTAGGCAAGCCTAGTTGGCTATTAAATTATCAAGGAGAGCCACATTGGCCGCTCAAAGAACAAAACAGAATTGATTTCAATAAAAGATTAGAACAATTCTTTGATCATTATTTAAAAGATGGGCCAGAACCAAGATGGATGAAAGAGGGGGTTCCAGCTACCCGTGTTGGGATAGATCAAGCACTAGACAGTAAATGAACCAACCCCGACCCAAGGGTACGGGGTATCTATGGGCAATAATTTAATGATCGACTCAAGAGTCGGGGAATTAATATCCCTTAGGGATTAAATTATGACAAAATCAGATATATAAGTGTTCAAGTATAGTCGAAAGGATAAATCAAGACTCATTTACACAAAAAGAAGTTCTCATACAAAGCCTTATGTTTAGGCTTTATATGAGAACTGAAAAGGGTAATTCTAGGCATACGCTATAATTGAATCATCCTCTTCAGGGCAATCACGTTTAGTCCAGCAGCTTAGGTTCTCAGTATAACCAGGTTCACAACGCTCATAGTGAGTCCCAGCTCTCCCTCCTTTTAAGGTATTTTCGTCAAATAACTGTGCTTCTGTCACAAAGCTTTTTACTTTTAATTCTTTTAAAGTTAGTTTTTTCTTGCTCATAGTTATTGTTTTAGTAATTAGATCTACTAGTAAATTACTAATTATATATGGATAAAAAAACTACAAGTATCTATTGTCATCCGACTAAGTTTAGAATTCAAGAAAAATCTAGCCTTAAATAAATGAAACAAAGATTATTTCTCAGGTTCAAAAAACACCCCCCTTATCTTAAAATGGTTTTCCGGAATAGGTAGCTTTCTGTGGCAAAAGTCCGATTCATTTTTTGTCGCTTCGGCGATCCGATTGATCAAAAAAGAACCGCGCGGGTGGCCGCCAAAAAAACAACAGGATCCTGGCGAACAATTTAAAGCCTCTACCCTAAACCCATAAAAATGAATATCTTTTTTATCGGATACTAGTAATAAGTATCCTCTATTTTCTCTTCTTTTTATGAAATGTTCTTTTAGGCTTTGATTTACGCGGATTATATTTTGGCCCTTCACCTAACCTTGCTGGTAAGCTAGTAGTCTTCATGATATTTCTTTCAATTAACTGCTCTATCCTTGAAAATTTCTGTTGGTCTTTTTCATTGATAAAAGTAATTGCTTCTCCAGTAGTGTCGGCTCGTGCAGTTCTTCCTATCCTATGCACATAGTCTTCAGGATCAGGTGGGACATCGTAGTTAACCACTAGGTTAATTCCTTCTACATCTATACCTCTCGAAAGAATATCCGTTCCTATTAAAATCTTAATTTTCTTAGCTTTGAAAGCATGTAAAAGTGCTTCTCTTTCACGCTGATCAAGTCCTGAATGGAATGCTGCTACAGGTAGGTCCATCCTTTTGGCAGATTTAAACAATTCACTTACTTTCTGTTTAGTAGAAGCAAAAACAATCACATAATCAAAGTAACCTGATTTTAAAAAGAATTCTAAAAGCGGTAATTTTTGTTCTTCATAGGTCATGAATGCTTTTTGAGAAATACCTGCCGCTGGTTTTGAAATAGCTATGGTTATTTCCTTAGGCTCGTTGAGTAATTGCGCTGCAAATTGCCTAATCTTAGTGGGCATGGTCGCAGAAAACATGATTGTTTGACGTTTGCTTGGCAATTGATTCACGATCCGCTTTATATCATCTGAAAAACCCATATCCAGCATTCTATCAGCTTCATCAAGAATTAAGTATTCCAAGTTCTTAAAGAAATCACTTAGGGTATTCATCAATGCAATTAACCTTCCCGGGGTAGCTACTACTATATCTACACCTTTTTGTATTGCTTTCTTTTGTTGAGACCAAGCCATCCCATCTCCCCCACCATAGATTGCAATAGACCTCGCATTCGTAAAATAAGAAAAACCTTCTATTTGCTGATCTATTTGCAGAACTAACTCCCTTGTAGGTGCAATAATCAAAGCACTCACATGATCAGGGTCTTTTTTTGCAATTTCACTTAAAGTAGGCAATACAAATGCTGCTGTTTTACCAGTCCCAGTCTGTGCACAAGCAATCAAGTCATCACCAGCCATAATTACTGGGATAGATTCGTTTTGAATGGGCGTTGGTTCCTTAAAACCCATCATTTCCAATCCCTCTGAAAGATTGGGGTGGAATTCAAATTGGTTAAAACTCAATTTTTATTAAAATATTTATAGTACAATAGAGCGGAATTTAGTCTAAAATTGTCTTAATACATCAAAATAGATCAAGTATCTGTCTCATAAACAGTTCATTTCACCTTACTAGTCCTATATATTGCCTCCACAGCTGCTATTCCTGAATCAATCGCCTCAAACAATAACGGCAAACGATGGTGGTCTACTCCTGCAAAAGCTAATTGTTCATTCTTTACCTGTTCGTTTTTGTCTTGGAATAAAAACCCGGGCTTTGGTATTGGCATGGCATGCCCCATTGCATTGAGATACACCGCTTCTACCCTATTTTCAATACCTTGATTAAAGTATCCTTTCAAATAATTCAGTGTCTTTTGGACAATTGTATTTTTATTCATACTTATACTTGCCAAGTCCTTCCTTGAATCAGAAGGCAAACAATAATAAGCAGTTAATACTTGTTTTTCTTGTAATCCCCTATGTTGTGCGGAAGAATTTATAAAACCTAAAAAACTTATATCTTCTACAATCATTTCATTTTGCCAAAACCCAAACTCGCCAAACGGTTTATTCAGAACAAAGTTCATTACTAGCCATGGTGCATAATCATTCTCTGAGAAAAGAGGATAGTATTGTGGTAAAATGTATTTAAGTGCATGTTTTTGTCCTGCATAAATCACATTTTTAGCCTTTATTTTACTAATTGAACTGGATTGTAAATCAAGTACTTCAGCATTCCAACTCCCTTCCTTTTTCTCCAGACTTCTCACAAGAGAATTCACCTGAAGTTGTTCTGAAGGAACTTGACTAGCCAACTTTGACACAAAGTAATCATTTCCTTGCGGAGGGGAAAAAAGTTGATTTACTTCTCGGTAGTAAGGTCTACATTGAAAATAATGTATCCCAGCTAATGCAGATACTTGGCTTGACAATCCTCCCCAATCATCCAACATGTGGTAATCTAAACCTCTGATAAATTGATCATCTACTTTCATATTTTGATGTAAAAAATCAATAAAAGTCTGATCATTCAAATGCTTGTATTTTTCTTCAATCAACCTGGTAGGCATGACCATTTTATCTAAATAGGGCAATAGCAATTGCTGGAAAGCAGACTTCATCTCGCCTTCCCTTAATACATCTCCCCTGAACTTCCCATGGTCATAACATTGGTTTTTAATCTCATGTGGGATAATATATTGTTGGTCTTTAAATCCCCAGCTTGATTTCCATGTCATTTGTTCAATAATGCCAAGGTGGTCTAGTAAACCCAAGACACTTTCCCCATAATTCTGGGGATATTCAAGGTCATAATGAGCTCCTTGAGACAAAGGTAGATCTTTATGGTTTGTGGCTGCTGAAGTTCCTCCTAGTCTATCAGAAAGTTCACACAATAAAAAATCTTTATGCGGTAAATGATTTGCGGCACTTAAACCAGCAATCCCTCCCCCTACTATCAAAGTTTCAACTTGGATAGTATCCTTTACAGGTAAATTCTTTTGTTTAAAAATAGCATGCCCTCTATTTCTATCACTGTGAACATTAATCGGAAAATCAAAGGAAACATCACCCCACTCACAAGATTGTAATAATAAGGGCATGGCAGGAAGTGCCAGCATACTAGATACAAATTTTCTCCTATTCATCCATTAATATTGGTTTAAGGTGTGGGTTTCTTTTACCACTTTTCCAAATAAAGCCATCTATCAAGTAATGGGTTGCCTGTGGGACGGTTAACAGAGCAATACCAAAAGCCTGAAGCCATTTATTCTCAAATGCAGCTATGGAAAATGGGATAATTTGTTCAAAAAAGGAAGTATTATCGCGATATATCCACATATCCCATAAGTATTCTTCACTAAATGCCAATAAGAACACAACGCTTATCATAAACAGAATAGTAGATGGTCTAAAATAAGTTTTTTTGGTTTCTCTTTTGGATAAAATCACCTTCTTTTTCTCTACATAAAAGAAGGTAAGGACTAAATAAGGTATTCCATGTGCCACAACATTAGTCAGTGTAAACACTAGGTCAGAATTAAAATGAACGATACCTAAATACCAGTTAACCGCTGTCGAAAGTACCCAAAGAACCTTACCAATTAACAAGAAATTACTTGACAAAACTTCTTGTATGATCCAAGAGACAATAATCAGCCAATAAATGATAGATAAAATCAGAAAAAGCAAAGAGAAATCAGTCTCCGCAAAAAAAGAGAAATAGTTAAAGAAGTCACCATCAACAAACCATGAAAATTCTCTCGAAGGGCTAAAGTGCCAATAGACTACTGGGTACAACATACTCAAATAAACAACCCACTCATCCTTAATCAGTTTATGGCCAAAGTCCTTCCCTTTGGCCTTATATATTCTCATAAAACCATATTGCTGCTTAATAAAGTGATATAAGGCAATATAGGCGAGTACAGTCCAAAAAAAAGCTTGCGATACAGCTGCCAAAAAAAAGAAAACTGTAAAAGTAATTATTGGGGCAACTATCAACAGTAATCTATGGTGATGAAACTCTTCCTTATCTGTATAAGTCCTAAAAATAGTACTCCATACGTGACTAACGTCTATACCTACCACAATCAGTAGCCAAACCCAAATAGATAATTCTTGATGTATATACTTTTCTGGTATTAGAAATGAAACAACCCATGTTAACCACACAGGTAGAAACAAAAAGACTAGATCTATTCGTTTACTAAACAACCATATTTTGGGTTTTACACTATCCATTTACTACTTAAAAGCCCAGTTTCCTGCCTGATAATATTGAAAAGTAATTGGCTCTTTTATTCGATTTATACGAATACCTGTAGTATCAACTCTAATCTTACCAAAACTCAACATTAAATCCATCGCATTCTGATTTATCCATTTAACTGACAATTGATCAATTCTTGAAAAATTAACCTGGTCAATTTCAACATTGCTTTTCTTGCCAATTACCCACCCCCATTCGCCTAATGTCAAGATCTGATTATGGTAAGGAATACTTTTGAACCCAGCTTTATCTATGGTTTTAATAATTGAATAAAATGCTTTAGTTGCAAAATAGGGGCTCCCAGCCTGTGTCACCATTATCCCATTTTGTTTAAGCGACTTTCTACATAGCTCATAGAATTCCAAAGTATAGAATTGATTGTAAAGCAAGTTAGTTGGGTCAGGCAGATCAATAAAAATAGCATCATATTCCGAAACTTCATTTTCCAGAAACTTAAATACCTCTTGATCAATAATATCTACCCTACTATCATACCAACTTTTCCCGCCTATTTTTTTCAACAGTTCTTTTTCCTTAAACTTTTTCAATAATTCAATGTCTAAGGGAATTACATCAATATTATCTATTTCTACATATTTAACTAATTCTCTGACAACTCCTCCCATTTCTCCACCTAGAACCAAAGCTTTACTTACTTTAACACTATTTATGTGCATAGCTGGATGTACAAATGGCTCATGGTAAAGGTATTCATCTAAACTGCTTAATCTGTTCTGATTATTAATATAATACCAATAATTACCTCTCCAAGAAGTAACATCTACTTTGTTTTGCCTACTAAAGTCCGTAAAGACTACTTTATCAGCATATTTCTTTTGACGTGCAATGAGTTGATTAGATCTTTTAATTGGATCGTTAAAAAAAAACGGAAAAACCAGCATTAGTAATATTATAGGAAGTAATACGCGTGGATGATTACTGCCTAAAGCATAAAGCATTAGAGTAACTATCAAAAACACCTTAAATAAGGTGTTATTATTCACTAAGGTGTTGAATAGTAATCCAATTATAAACAATGATACATAAACAGGCCACCCTTTCTTTTTAACGAATAACTCATTGGTCATACCAGTAAGAAAAGCACCTATGTAAACTAAAAGCCATCCCCAATCAAAATGTTTTATCAAGAAATAAAGAAAAGCTTCGCCATTCAGAAAAACGAGACCCCATAAAACTACAAGAATAAGTGCAATTTTATTCTTTATTGAAATTCTTATATAGGATAAACTACAAAAACCTAAAATAAAGGAAACAACAAGGTAGCCAATATCTAAAGTAAGGTTGCTTGAAAATGGAGTTACCCATTCAATCAGTTCATGCAGGAACAAGCCTGTAAAAAAAACAATTGAATATTGGGAAAACTTCTGAATGTTTCTCAGCACGTTTATATTTATGCTTAGTCGTTCGATTTTATTTGATTTTCTTCTTTTTTACTTAGCTCCCTTTCAAACCCAGCTGCTATGATTCCTGCAGGAAGTGCAAACATCCCTACACCTAGAATAGCTACAAAAGCTCCAAAAAGTTGACCAAAAGGAGTTATTGGATAAACATCACCATACCCAACGGTAGTCAGTGTAGCTACTCCCCACCACATAGTTTCAGGAATACTACTGAATTTTTCCGGCTGTGCTTCATTTTCAATAAAGTACATCATACTGGAAGCAATTACTAACATTGTAATAATAATTCCTACAGAAATAGTCAATTCACTTCTTCTATTGACTAGCACATTCTCTATCATCTTGAAAGCACTACTGTATCTACCCAATTTAAAGAGTCTAAATAGCCTGAATAACCTAAGGATTCGTAAAAATCTCCCATCAAGGGATAAAATCAATGGTAGGTAAAAGGGTAAAATAGCTAATAGGTCAATCATAGCACCTATAGTAAAAGCATATTTAACTCTTCCCCAAAAAGGGTGTTGATAATCATCAAGAGCAGTACAAGCCCAAAGTCTCACTATATACTCAATAGAGAACATAACTACAGAAAAAACCTCAAACCAGACAAAGTATTGATGATATTCAGTCCTAATAGAGACAACCGTTTCCAATACTACTGCGAAGACATTAAGAACAATCAAAGTCATGATAATCATGTCAAAAATTCTACTTACCCTATCTTCTTTATTTTTTGCCTTATCAATCGTTTTAATGATTGATTTTTTTGAAACTTTAATCATTAGATTCGTGTATTTCAATCAATTGCTTAAAGGTAACATACATCTCCCTGTTACAACTACTTAATTCTACATAAGTCTTATGTTCTTCTGGAAAAGTATGAATTGCTAAATGACTTTCTGCCAATAACCATATTCCCGTCCATCCAATTGGCTGAAATTGATGTTCCATAAAATTCAGTATTCCAAAACCTGATTCCAGTAACATCTTTTCAAACAGATGTTTTAAAACCTCAGGTTGAATTTCCTGAATCCATGCCTGGTAGTTGTCAATTTGTGCTTTCATATATTTAGTAGTCCATAGATCTGAACATTATCAAAAGATATCAGTAAAACTCCCAATAATAAACCTACTATTCAAAGAAAAAGAATGTTCTTTCTATTTATATCTTTTTTAACTTATAAATAACAATATTAATCATATCATATCAATTATTATCATCAAGACTGATCTGTTTAAACTGAAAACACATTTGAAGTTTGATTAAACCAATATGTATTAAGGACACTTATATATTGGTTTGAAATTTCATAATTATAAAGAGCAATTTAGCCTAATGTTACAAAATTAATCATAAGATCAAAATAATGAGTAAGTCGACTTCCATTATCATTTTTATCTCATTCTTCATCGTAACATTACCTTTAATTTTTCTAACATTATCCTTATTAATAGTAATTAGCAATTCATTAATAAGAAAAAAAATCAAGTAGATTTTAGCTATAACATCATAGATCTTGTTTTAAAAAAAAGGGTTGAACATATTCCAAATCTTGTTGCGAGTTTAGGAAAGCTTAAGTTAAGTGAAAAAAGCTTGCTAGAAAATGCTACCAAATTAAGTATTCAGTTAAAAGAAAAACAGGATCTCATTGAACAACGGTTTGAATATGAAAATAAACTATCGAGGGTACTAGTCCAGATCAGTGTAGCAATTGAGGATTATCCCAATATAAATTCAAATCGAAACATTACACAGATACTAAAGGCGTTTAACGAAACTGATAAAGAAATTAGTACGTTGCGCCGAGTATATAACGTTCGTGCCCTCAAATTCAATAAGAGCATTCAAGCAAAACCAATTCGCGTAGTAGCAGAATTACTATCTTATAAGAAACAGTCCTATTATAGGTCAATGCCCATTTGCAAAGAGTTTATAAGACGCTTTATGCTGGGCACAGAAGCCTATATGTATCTCCAGGAATCAATACTTAAACTGATAAAAGGACAAGGATGAATTTATTTTCAGATAAATAAGCATTTAACAAGTAAAGTTTCAAATTTACTAGACACAAAATTACTTTGATTATACATATCTGAATTCATAGCCTACAAATTTGAATTAGTAGAGTAAAAAAATCAATTCTTATCACTCACAATATATAATTTTATTATTATAACTTTGTAATAGACAATTATTTGTACAATTAAAATTTAAAATTCATGAACAAAGGAACATCTTTGGTAATCGAATCTGGTCAAAGCAGTAAGCAAGTCGCTGTAAAAAAGAATATACGAATTGACTATGCAAAATATGAAGTTGAAGAAATTGCTGAAATAATTGCCGATGCTATCCTTTTCCCAATTTATATAGGGAGAGTTTTATTAACAGTTGTTGTAGCCTTCTTTCTTTTATTCATTCTCATATCTCAAGAGGTGACTAATTACTTTATACTAGGGGTTATTTTTTTTATATTTTCATATATAATTAGCCTACCTAGTATTTTAATCATCTCTATGATTAGGTTAATAGATACGATAAGAAATGACCTTAATAAAATAATTGAGATTTGTATAGATACTACTAAGTATATATATGAAGATTCTAGTCTACTAAAGGAGCAACACAAAAATGGAGTCCCTATTTCTTCTACATTCAAAGATGTATTTAGAGGTGTGGCTTTATATGTAATAAGACCAAGTTTAAAAAAGGTTTTAGCAAAGAGGCTTAAATACCTAGCAATGCCCTTTATTTTCATTATAGATCAGCTGTTCAAATATATCATTATTAAAAAGCAACCAAAATTCATAATTACTCAAGATGAATCTGGTATTATCAAAGTGGATACTAAAATTAGTCTAGATGATAAAATTAAGAAAGGAAGTAATAAAACAACCCTGATCACTATGAGGTTTTTGACAATTCCACTTTACGTAGTATTGTCAATCTATGGTTTTTTAAACATCCTCTTTGTTTGGTTGTTTGCCTGGATATTCTAAGACAGACAATTCAGGAAATTACGACATAAAAAAAGGGCAGTAAAAACTGCCCTTTTTTGTGGTTATATCTATTTTGAAAAATAGTTATTACGCTTTGTTTTTGATGTCCTGTACTTCGATTCGGATTTCTTGAGAAAGATTTTTCAAGTCCTGCATTCCTTTTCTTACACGTGTACCTGCTGCCTGGTTTTCCTTGTCATAGAACTTTACAAAATCTTCTTCTAAACTCATTACTAACTCTCTAAGTTGTTCAAATCTGTCCATACTTATACTTTATTTAAGGTTACTGATAATCATTTGTTGGGCAATATAAATAAAAAGTTTAAATATTTATAGTAGGCCCAAATTTTTACTCTAATTATGTACTATGGCTCCTTCTACACCAGCTTTTCTATACTCACCAGCTGCTAATTTGCCTTTTATATTCTTAAATGCTTCTATTGTTTCTGTCACATCATCCTGTGTGTGAACAGCTGTGGGGATAATTCTAAGCATGATAACGCCTTTTGGCACAACAGGATAAACAATCATTGAACAGAATATATTCATATTATTTCTCAAGTCTTTCACCATGTTTGCTGCTTCATATAATCCTCCATCCCCATGAAGGAATACAGGGGTTACAGGTGACTGAGTAGTTCCTATGTTAAAGCCATTTTCTTTAAAACCAGTCTGGATCGCATTTACTACTTTCCAAAGATTCTCTTTTAACTCAGGTTTACTTCTGAGCAACTCTAGTCTCTTAAGGTTTCCAATTACCAAAGGCATAGGTAATGACTTTGCAAAGATTTGTGACCTTACATTATATCTCAAATGATCTATGATCGTTTTCTCTCCAGCTATAAACGCCCCAATACTGGCCATTGATTTAGCAAAAGTAGAGAAATAGATGTCTATACCATCTTGAACACCTTGTTCTTCTCCAGCTCCTGCACCACTAGCTCCCATAGTACCAAAACCATGAGCGTCATCTACTAACAACCTGAAGTTAAATTTCTCTTTAAGTGCAACGATATCTTTCAGATTACCCATATTACCAGACATCCCAAAAACACCTTCTGTAATTACTAATATCCCTCCACCAGTTTCTTTGGTGAGTTTTTCAGCTCTTACTAATTGTTTTTGTAAGTTGTCAATATCATTATGTGGGTAAACAAATCTTTTACCCATGTGCATTCTTAAACCATCTATAATACAAGCGTGGTCTTCAGCATCATATACAATAACATCTTTTCTATCAACCAATGCATCAATCACGGACATGATCCCTTGATATCCGAAATTTAATAACATGGCATCTTCTTTACTTACAAAATCTGCCAACTCTCTTTCTAGTTGCTCATGGTGTACTGAATTACCAGTCATCATTCTAGCACCCATTGGGTAACCCAATCCCCACTCTGCAGCTGCATCAGCATCTACTTTTCTTATCTCGGGGTGATTGGCCAAACCTAAGTAATTGTTAAGACTCCAAGTCAATACTTCTTTCCCCTTAAAAGTCATGCGAGGTTTGATCTCGCCTTCTAACTTGGGAAACATATAAAAATTGTCATCTATATAGGCGTGTTGTCCCAAAGGACCCTTATCCTGTAATAGCTTCTCAAATAAATCCATTTAGCAGATATTTAATTATCCTCTTTTTAAAACAGCCACAAAGGTAACATTAAATCCGTTCATCACAAATCTAAGAGGTTCTTAAAATGATATAAATAACCTACTTATTAAACGAAACAAGTAGGTTATCACTTAAATAATGCTATTTTTCCCTTAATCTATTAAAGATCCTTCTTGAATAGATGGGTAAAGTTCTTCATAAGTACAAATTCTAGTCATGTCAACTCTCCTATTAATATAACGTCTTTCCACTTGACTTGAATCTGGAATTCCCGCAGCTGCCAGCAATTCCACAAAACTATGAATGGTCCCTTTTTGAAAATTGGCCACTCGTTGCTTTTTATCTTCAACGTTTAAGCCGTTCATCAACATTTTATTCTGCGTAGCTACTCCTACTGGACAGGTGTTAGAATTACACTGTAAAGCTTGAATACACCCTAATGCCAGCATCATTGCCCTGGCAGAAGTACAAACGTCAGCCCCTAAGGCCATAGCTCTTATCATATGAAAACCAGTCATGATTTTTCCAGAAGCTATTAGCTTAATCTCTTTTCGCAGTCCATAGCCGATCAAAGTATCATGCACAAAGGCTAAACCATCTCGTAATGGCATTCCCAAAGAGTTTGAAAATTCTACTGGTGCAGCACCTGTACCTCCTTCCCCACCATCCACAGTAATGAAATCTGGTGTGGTATCATGTTTGATCATCGCTCTACAGAAATCCTTAAATTCCCCACGTCTCCCGATACACAATTTAAAACCAACTGGCTTTCCACCTGATGCTTCGCGCAATTTCTTTATAAACTGAATTAACTCATCAGCATTTGAAAATGCGCTATGTCCTGGAGGTGAAAAAACTGTGGTATGTGGTTCTACCCCCCTAATAGCTGCAATCTCTTCTGTATTCTTTACTGCGGGTAAAATTCCTCCATGTCCTGGTTTTGCCCCTTGAGAAATTTTGATCTCAATCATTTTAACAGTAGGTCTCACAGCATTTTCAGTAAATTTCTCTATATCAAATTCACCTTCTTTATTTCTGCAACCAAAATACCCTGTACCTATTTGCCATACTAAATCACCACCATGCTCTATATGAAAGGGACTAATAGCCCCTTCTCCCGTATTATGGAAAAACCCCCCAATCTTAGCTCCTCCATTTAAGGCCATCACAGCATTTTTACTTAATGACCCATAACTCATTGCAGAGATATTATACAAACTGCAATCATACGGTTGCTTACAGTCTTTACTCCCAATCCTCACTTTTGGATCATGATCCATTTTCCTGTCTTGAATTGCATAAACGGAATGAGCCAACCATTCGTACCCAGATTTGTAAACATCTGACTGAGTTCCAAATGGTGTAGTATCTGTTTGTTTCTTTGCACGCTGATAAATAAGAGATCTAAAAATTCTGTTAATAGGCCTCCCTTCAGTATCAGTTTCCACAAAATATTGCATAATTTCTGGACGGATACTCTCTAGTAAATATCGGATATTTCCTAATACAGGAAAATTCTTTCTAATAGTCTGGCGTTTATTTGCTACATCTCTTAACCCAATTAAAAAGATAGGAACAATCAACACCAATGTCCACAAACCAGGAGGCCAGAAAATGGCAAACAATATTTCAATGATTATAACTAGAATTAAAATTCTATAGAATACATTCCTCATATTAAAACACTATAAGTTTTTACTTTTTACAACAACTAATTTTTCTCTGGTCATATCATGCATAGAATACTTAATACCTCCCATGGCCAAACCTGAAGCATCTCTCCCACCAAAAGGCATCCAGTCCACCCTAAAAGCTGTATGATCATTTACCATAACAGCCGTAGCATTAATCCCTTGACTAAAATACAGTGCTTCTTCTAAATTATCCGTTATCACTGATGCCTGAAAAGCATAAGGTAATTGATTACACTTATCTAAAACCTCTTGTTCATCTGAATAGGAATAAATACAAACTACAGGACCAAACACTTCCTCTTTAGAGATCGTACTCTTTTCAGAAGGGTTTAGCAAAACGGTAGGTTCATATAATGATTCACTGATTTGTATTCCTCCAGTTAAAAGTTCTGCTCCTTCTGAAATTGCCTCTTTTACCCAATCCCCTACTCTTATAACTTCTCTAGGGGTAATCAATGGCCCACAATCAGTGTCTTCATCCAACTGATCTCCGCTTTTCAGTTTTTTAACTTCCTCTTTAAATAGCTTACAAAAGTCTTCTAAAATATCTTTATGCACATAAATTCTCTGAACTGACACACATACCTGCCCTGAATGATAAAAACCTCCTTTTACTAGACCTGCTATATTTTCAGACACATTGGCATGTTTGGTAACTACCACAGGTGCTACACCCCCATGTTCCAATGCGCAACGAGTTCCCGGTGATACTTTAGATCTCAAACTCCAACCAACCCTTCCAGAACCAATAAAAGAAAGAAAATTCACCCTACTGTCAGTTACTAATTTCTCTGCTACATCATTTTCACATATGATCAATTGACACCATTCTTTTGGTAAACCAGCTTCATATAATATCTCAACAAAATTTATACAAGATAAAGGAGTAGTAGGTGCTGGTTTAATAATTACCGGTGATCCGACTGCAACTGCAGGGATAACTTGATGGATAATTAAATTAAGTGGGTGATTAAACGCACTGATAGATACAACTACTCCAATAGGCTCACGCCTTGTAAAAGCTAGCCTGTTCACAGAGGATCTTGTATGCCCCATTGGGATTTCTTCTCCTGCCAAATAGCTCAAATCCTCAATAGCTAGCTTTACTCCATTGATAGCTCTATCAACCTCAACTGCTGAGTCTTTGTAAGGTTTTCCCCCTTCTTGAGCAGCTATTTTAGTGAGCTCTTCTTTTCTGGAGCTCATTATACTGATTACATTTTCTAGTATTTCTACTCGCTCGTATTTAGGAAGCCATTTTTTTCTATTTTTAAAAGTATCATCAGCCATTGCTAAAGCAGCTTCAACTTCTTCAAAACCAACTAATGGCACATCCCCAATTACCTCTTGGTTATAAGGGTTTAAAACTTTTAAAGTACTCATTGATCTCTATTTTTTTTCATTTAGTCCTTTAATTAATATTTGATGGTTTAAAGAATAATCAACTGGGACATCCATCAAATGCACACCGGGTGTATTTAAACACTTTTCCAATGTATTCTGAAAATCTTCATCACTAGTCACCCTATATCCTTTAGCACCATAACTATCAGCATATTTCACAAAATCTGGGTTTCCAAAATCTAGGCCATAGTTATCAAAACCCATGCCTTCTTGTTTCCATTTGATCATTCCATAAGAACTATCATTTAATATGATTACTGTAAGGTGGATACCCAAACGCACAGCTGTTTCCATTTCTTGAGAATTCATCATAAATCCACCATCTCCACAAATAGCTACTACTTTCTTATCTGGATAGGTAATCTTAGCTCCCATACCTGATGGCAAGCCAGCTCCCATAGTAGCCAATGCATTATCTAATAATACTGTGTTTGGTTGATAAGCCTTATAATTTCTGGCAAACCATATTTTATAAACACCATTGTCTAAGGTAAGAATCCCATCATCTGGCATTTGCTGCCTGATTAAGTTGACCATTCGCTGAGGCAGCATCGGAAATCTTTTATCTTCAAAATACTTAGTTATATGGCTTTCAACATCTTTTTTGATCTCCATATATTCATCCAATTGCCAATGTTTTTGTGGCTTAACACTACTTGATAATGCTTCCACACTAGAAGCAATATCTCCAACAACTTCAAGTTGAGGAAAATAGACTGGATCTACTTCAGCTGAAAAATAATTTACATGGATTACCTTGCAGCCATCTTCTTTCATAAAAAATGGTGGTTTTTCAATCACATCATGACCTACATTAATGATCAGATCTGCTCTATCTATTGCAGCATGTAAATAATCGTTATCAGATAAAGCTGCTGTTCCAATAAACAAGTCATTTCTCTCGTCTATCACCCCTTTCCCCATTTGTGTATTAAAAAATGGTATGCCCGTTTTCTCAACAAAGTTAGTTAAAGCTTGCCCAGTCCTGTTCCTGTTTGCACTAGCGCCTATTAAGAGTAATGGCTTTTTGCAGTTCTGGATCATTTCAGTAGCTGCTTCTAATGATTTGATATCAGCAATAGGTCTTCTCACTTGACTTTTTTGAAATACTTCTGCATTTACCTCTTCATCAGCTATATCTTCAGGTAATTCTAAATGGACAGCGCCTGGCCTTTCCTCAGCAGCAAGCCTAAACGCCTCTCTGATAATAGGTGGTATGGTATTTCCATTTACAATTTGCTTTGTGTACTTGGTCAACGGCTTCATCATATCAACAATATCTACAATTTGAAACCTCCCCTGTTTACTTGTCTTAATAGGTTTTTGACCAGTAAGCATCAAAATAGGCATTCCTCCTAATTGTGCATAGGCAGCAGCAGTCACAAAATTAGTTGCACCTGGGCCTAATGTAGAAAGACAGACACCTGGTTTCCCCGTTAGCCTACCATATGTGGCTGCCATAAAAGCAGCTCCTTGCTCATGTCTTGTTAAAATCAATTTAATAGGAGAATTCTTCAAAGAATTTAGAAAATCAAGGTTTTCTTCTCCAGGAATACCAAAAATGTATTCTACTCCCTCATTCTCTAAGGCTTTTACAAATAAATCTGATGCTTTCATATATACAAGTTAATTCAGTTTAGAAATACGAATAGTTAACCAATCACATTTCGAAATTAAATATCATTTATTTAACCCATATAAACACTACTGGTAATTTATTTTTTTTTGTCAAGTGCATTAAGTACCAATTTAAGATCTTCATCGCAATAACTAATACCTTTATTTATCTAGAAAGAAGGGGAATGTTTAATCGCGTTAATGAATTTAAGAAATGAACCAACCCCGACCTAAGGGTACGGCTTATTCTATGGGCTATAACTTAATGATCGACTCCGTAGAAAAAGCTATAGTGCTCGTGGAAGAGTCAGGGGAATTAATATCCTAATATCCCTTAGGAGTTAAATTGATTGTAATCATAATCACTTTGATCCAAGGTTCATGCGTTAAACAGTTGCCCTTAATATTAACCCCTTGTGTCAAAAATAATGTTTTCCTGTATTTTCAATTAAAAATGTAAAAATAATTGCATAGCATTGCCATCAACAACACAATCGATGTAATTAGTTTGGTTGAATTTTTACACCTGATATAGTATGAAACGGACTAATGGATTTAACTATTTATTAGTTTACATACTTCAATTACATCGCTTAAAAATGAATTGTAAATGGGAAAAATTAATAAGCTGCTTATCAGCAACAGAGGAGAAATTGCGGTTAGAATTATTCGATCTGCTAAAGAGCTTGGTATTAAGACCGTTGCGGTATTTAGTGAACCTGATAGGGATAGCCTACATGTAAAAATGGCTGATGAAGCATATGCTTTAGGTGGTGTTACTTCTGCAGAATCGTACTTAGATACCAGCAAAATTTTAACTGCATGTAAAGAATTGAAGGTCGATGCTATACATCCTGGTTATGGTTTTTTATCAGAAAATGCCCAGTTTGCTGATCTTGTAAGAGCAGCTGGAATCATCTTCGTTGGCCCTTCATCCAAGGCAATAGAGTTAATGGGGAGCAAATTAGCAGCAAAAGAGACTGTAAAAGATTTTGGTGTCCCTCTAGTACCTGGAATGGATGAGCCTATCACTGATGTACCAAAAGCTGAAGCCATTGCAAAAGAAATTGGCTTCCCTGTACTCATCAAGGCAAGTGCTGGTGGTGGTGGAAAAGGGATGAGAATTGTTAATAATCCTGAAGAGTTTGTTGAGCAAATGGAACGTGCTGTAAGTGAGGCTATTTCGGCATTTGGTGATGGTGCAGTTTTTATTGAGAAATTTGTCACTAACCCTAAGCATATTGAAGTTCAAGTAATTGGTGATGAGCATGGAAATATCATTCATTTATTTGAAAGAGAATGTAGCATACAAAGAAGGCATCAAAAAGTATTGGAAGAAGCTCCTTCTGCTATTATCAATGAAGAGAAAAGAAAAATGCTTGGAGAAGCTGCAGTTAATGTAGCAAAATCTTGCGGTTACTACGGTGCGGGTACAGTTGAGTTTATTTATGATGACCAAGGGAATTTCTATTTTCTTGAAATGAACACTCGTTTACAAGTTGAACATCCTGTAACTGAAATGATTACGGGAATTGATTTAGTCAAAGAGCAGATCAACATTGCTGAAGGGAATACACTTTCTTTCAAACAAGAAGATTTAAAAATCAATGGCCATAGCCTAGAACTCAGGGTCTATGCGGAAGATCCAAAATCAAACTTCTTACCAGATATAGGAAAATTACAAACTTATAGAAGGCCTCAAGGCCCAGGCGTCAGACTTGATGATGGCTTTGAAGAAGGAATGGAAGTTTCAGTGCATTATGATCCAATGATTGCTAAATTAATAGTGCATGCAGAAAATAGAGATGCTGCTATAGACAAAATGGACAGGGCCATCAGCGAATTTAAAATTAGTGGGATTG
This sequence comes from uncultured Cyclobacteriaceae bacterium, assembly GCA_937958005.1. Lineage (GTDB taxonomy): Bacteria > Bacteroidota > Bacteroidia > Cytophagales > Cyclobacteriaceae > JANSWY01. The sequence goes on along the minus strand of CALGOB010000133.1, from coordinate 12,483 downwards.
AGACTACTTTAGCTTTTGGAAAGTTCGCCATCAATCATCCCGTATTTAGAGATGGATCTTTTACGACAAAATTTGTTGATGAACACTTTGAACCTTCACTACTTGAAGATTTACAAGAAGATGAAAAGCAGATTGCGGCATTGATAGCAAGCTGGCATCATGGTCAAAATAAGCAACAAGTTCTTTCTGTTAACGGTGAAAAATCTAACTGGAGAAATCGTCTTATATAATCTATGGCTGAAATTTTACCTATAAGAGCTTGGAGATATAACTCTGAAATAGGAAAAAATATTGAAGAGTATATATCTCCTTTATTTGATGTTGTATCTGAAAAACAACGAGAAGCGTTATATGCTAATGAATTAAATAGCATACATCTTTCGGTTCCAAAAGGAAGGAATTCTGCTTGTACAGCAGAATTGACTTTACAAAAATGGAAAGAGGAAAATATTATCCAACAAGATATACTCCCTGCTATTTATGTTTATTATCAGCATTTTTCGCTACCAGGGTCAAGCAAAGAATATATAAGAAAAGGGTTTATTGCCAATATCAGACTTCATGATTGGAAGGAAAAAGTCATTCTAAGGCACGAAAACACAATGCCCCATTCCGTAGAAGACAGGAAAATTATTGTTGAAAAAACTCAAATAAATATAAGTCCTACACATGGCCTATATACTGATAAGCAACACTCAATAGAGGCTTATATGGATGAAGCTATGTTAAACCCTATTTATGAGACAGAAGATTACCAGGGAGTTAGGGATGTTTTAGCTCGTATTCAAGATGCTGAGGTGATTAGTCAGTTTACTTCCTTGCTCTCTGACAAACAAATCATTTTAGCCGATGGCCATCATAGATATGAAGGTTCCTTATCATATATGAAGGAAAAAAAAGCCAATAACCCAAAACATACTGGGTCCGAAGGCTATAATTTCCACATGATGTATTTTACCAATACTGAGTCTGATGATTTAAGGATTCTACCTACACATCGGTTAATGCAAGGGTTGGAAAATTTCTCTGAGGATGCACTGTTAGAAAAATTAGCTGAGGATTTTCACATAAAACCAGTAGCTAATATTAGTGATATTCATGAAATTATACTAGGCAAAAAGTGGGCTTTTGGGCTTATCCTAGAAGATAATGCTTATAAAATCAGGCTAAAAGAAGAGAAAATAACAGAAATCAAATGGAATTTCCCGTCTGCTGTAAAGGAATTAGACCTAACGGTACTTCATTATTTTGTAATTGAAAAAGCACTTGGGATTCCAGGACATCAACAACGATCTTTAAAAAATGTTTCCTTCGAAAGAAATTTCACTGAGTGTGTTTCTAAAGTACTAAAAAAACAAGCAAATTTTGCCATTATCACCAAAGACATCCCTATTGATACTGTAAAAGAGGTTTGTTATTCTGGTTATACTATGCCCCAAAAGTCTACTTATTTTTACCCTAAAGTTATTTGTGGATACATATTTAGTTCAATCAATGATGATGAATTTGAGTCACCCTTTGATCCTAGGATCTAATTCCCCTAGGAGACAAGAAATATTAAGAAATGCAGGATTTAATTTTGAAGTAAAATCCATAGATGTTGATGAAAGTTTTGGGGCAGAAATTCCTATCATGGAATTAGCTGAGCATTTAGCTATACGGAAAAATAATGCCTATAAAAAACAGTTTAAAAACCACCTTATTGTGACAGCTGATACTACTGTAGTCATTGAAGGTGTGGTATTAAACAAGCCTGAGGATAGTGAAGAGGCAATAAAAATGTTAGGTCTATTGTCTGGCAATCAACATGAAGTAATTACTGGAGTATCTATATCCAGTCCAATTCAGCAAGTGAACTTTAGTGAATCTACATCAGTGCAATTCAAGGATTTATCCAGTGACGAAATAAATTATTATGTACGTACTTATCAGCCATTTGATAAAGCGGGTGCTTATGGTATTCAAGAGTGGATTGGAATGATAGGGATCACCGGTATGAAAGGTTCTTTTTATAATGTGATGGGTCTCCCTATTGATAGAGTTTATCAGTCTTTATTAGAGTTTTCTATTTAGCCCAATCTATCATCCCTAATTTATAAGTTATTATTCAACCCTCATTCACTTATTAGAGGGTCTATAAAATCCTTCACAATCTCCTCATATTGATCATGATAAAAAAGAATAGGAGCTAATAATTTTTTAATAGCACCCGTAAGGTTTGTATAGTTAGACTGCTGAATGTGCAAAGGAATTTTGTATAATCGTTCATCATGTTTTTCAAAAGGACAGCTAACTTTAGACTGATGCAAGTAAGGAATAAGTGTCGGATCACAGTTTAAAGCTATTCTATCAATTTCATGCTCTTTAAAAACTGATTGTAAGAGAGAATTGGCATTTTCAAAAAACTGGATTGTAGCAGCTAGTCTTACCCTTGAACCAGCGCGAGACTTTCCTTTTTTATTCAAATACTTTACCTGATTAAATCCTTGTTTTTTACGTGTGGTATAGGCAGAGAATGCTTTATGATAAACTTCTTTTTTCCCTTGATACACACACAATGCACCATTTCCTGATTCTATGCTTAGATATACGATTATCGGATTCTGCTTACCGACAATTAAACCCTCATTTATGTTCACCTGCAAAGGAAGTCTAATATAGCCAATGCTTCCATGATTTTCATCTTTCAAAATGATCAGATGTTTTTTAAAATCATATTCATAATTGTGTAAGTGTTCTTTGATTTTCTCAAAAAGAAGTGATTGCGAAATATTATATAAGTTCGTCTGTTTTTGAAGCATTGCTTTTATGTAACAAGTGCAAAAAAAGAAAGATTATAGACAAAAGGCAATTTTCAGGCCTTAAGTAGTTTAATACGTGGTAATTAATTTTTAAACATGGCTGTCACACTCAGTATAAAAAAATTGTCTAATTTATATTGATATGAATAAAAACTTAGAAGTTCTGGTTACGGAAGCCAACAATGGGAATAGAAATGCGCTAGGGGAAATAGTTGCGGAAATAAAAGACTTGGTCTACAACCTTTCATTAAAGATGTTACTTTATCCAGAAGATGCCAAAGATGCTACTCAAGATATTTTAGTTAAAGTGATTACCCATTTGAGTACTTTTAAAGGAAATAGCCAATTTAAAAGCTGGGTCTATAGAATAGCTACCAATTACTTGCTTACCGCCAAAGGAAAAAAATCTCAAGCATTCCACATGCCTTTTGAAGATTATGAAAAACTGATAGATGCTGGTCAATCAGAGACCATCCATTACACAAGTAATCTAGGGGAAATATCCTTGTTGGAAGAAGAAGTAAAAGTCAGCTGTACTCATGGGCTCCTATTGTGCTTAGACGCAGGTCACCGAATTGTTTACATATTGGGTGAAATCCTGGGGTTCAACAGTCTTGAAGGGGCAGCTATCATGACGATTTCAGCTCCTAATTTCAGGAAACAACTCTCTAGGTCAAGGAAAAAGATTAGGAATTTCTTGACTCGTAAATGTGGATTGGTTAATCCTGCAAACCCATGTAGATGTTCTAAAAAAATCGACTTCCTTATCTCCCAAAATGTAGTGAATCCAGTTAACCTTAGGTTTGCACATTTAACCAACAGAAGTATTGATCTAATGGATAAAATAATGGATTTGGATAAGTCTGCCGCCATTTACAAAAATATAAATCCCATAGCTACACCAGAAGAATTGTATCAAAAAATGAAGGAATCAATTAACAAACTTAAGAAATGAATCAAAATACATTTAACCTAAAGAGTTTTCTATTGATTACACTGATTACCAGTATTTGGATCAATGCTTCAGACGTATTTAGGTATTTTATGTTTGTCATGCCCAGAATGAAAGAATTCTTTCCAGGACGCAATGACATAGCTAAAATGGATTGGGAAATCTTTTCAATTTGGGGGCTTTGGGACACGCTTTTAACTGCCTCTTTGGTATTTATTACTTTCCTTTTTGTTACCGTTTTTGGGAACAGTTTGAAATCAATTTTTTCTGCAGCCACTATGGTCTGGCTTGCTATATTCATGATTTTCTGGGTTGCTACAGCCAATATGGGTTTATCAAATTGGTCTATTTTGTGGATTACTCTTCCTTTAAGTTGGGCAGAAATGGTCATTGGGGCATGGTTGGCCAATAAACTATTCGTGAAGTATAAATTGAGTCTAAATTATAGTTAGTTATTAACTAAATCTATTCTAATTTATCAGCAAAAACTTCATGATAGTTCTCTGATCTTATATTATCCAACAGTTTAGTTTGTTTCTCAAATTCGATTTGGTGATTGCTTAAATCTGCTTTGAATAAATAACTAGTCAATGATTCAAATTCTCGAATCACCTTATGGTTTGCCGAATTTGATTTAAGCCAAAAAATATGTTCATCAATCTGGTCTTTTGCCTTCTTTTTCTCTCCTATTGATAAACTCATCACGTTGTAATAAGTTGGCCTGTCGAGTAGATTCAAATAAACTCCATTGATTTCTATTAGTTTTTCATTCACGAAAAACTGATGCAGTTTTCCCAAACTTAAAATATTAAACACACTAATTGTAGGTGCTATTTCAAGTTTAATATGAGGGCATTCAGATTTTACTTTTTTAATGTTTTCAAGTAATTGGTCCCATTTTAAGCCTTTTCGGATATACTCACCTTCTTTGCCCATTCCATCAACACTTATGGATAAAGTGATATTTTCAAACCGACTCCAAAGGCTAGTAACTGTTAAATTCTTATATTTTAATAAACTTAAGTTAGTATTATACCTTAAATGTGTTTTAGTCTGCCTTTCTTCTAACAATAAAGCAAGCATATCATAGTGCTCTCCCATCATAAGCGGTTCTCCACCTGCAAAATAAACTTCTTGTAAATCATCACTAAAAACCAGCAACTCCTTAATTAATTGACGATTGTTAATAGTCGCTTTAATGATAGCTTGTTCAGATACTTGATTTTGGAGAATTTTAGCTTCCTCAAACCAACTAGAACTAGCTCCATGCCAACAAGTACGGCATTTAAGATTACAAACATTGCTAAACCTAATATCTAAGTAACTTGGTTTATTCTCTACAACCCCATCTATTGAGGTGTTTTTAACAAAACTTGGTAAGACCTTTTCGTACTTATCCAAAGTTTCTGTACGCATACTACTCTTACCTGCCAATTCTCTTTTATAACACCCGTTGCACCTCTTATCCTTAAAACCTTTCAGTTGCTTTATCCTAAAATTACGAATAGATTTATCGTTCCAAATATCTTCTAGATTCTTTAAAGTAGGCTCTTCAACTAAACTTCCATATGTAATGGAGGTAGTACAACAAGCCTTTACTTTTCCACCTGTATCAACGTGAAAGTGAACCCAGGGCATTATACAAAATGAACTACGATCAACTGAGGAAGATTCCATATATAAACTCTAAATTGTCTTGCACCTTTCTTACTGCACGTAAACCTAATTACTTTACCGCTTTTTTGAAACCACAGATTGTACTTACATCGTATTAACAATAAAGAATCTAGATATAAAAACATGCTATACTTTCATAAAAATAATGATGAATTGGGTACCAAGATCGCTGATGCACTAGCCAATATGTCTGCTGCCTTCAAAACGGTCGAAAATGAAAACAAAACCTCCTATTTAGTAGAAGATGAAAAGCTAATAGAAGGAGAAAAAGCAGTCCTAGCATTTTTAGCTGATTATGGCAAATTACTTACCTCACATCAAATGGTGACGGGAGACTCGTGTTATTTAGACCCTGAAACTGGTCTATCATGTGAGATTTAGAAAAAGGCACAACTATTTATGTTTAACTTAGGCCAACATTGCCCTATTATGTAACCTAAAAGGTTAGATTTTAGTTACTAGTATCCGAGAAAAAAGTTATTCATTTTTATGCGTTTAGGTGGGTTGGCACAGTACGCCGTTGCAGTGAGAATTTAGCGGGGTACGCGAGAACGGTCGGCCGCTGCCGGGTTTAGGGAAGAAGCTTTAAATTGTTCGCCAAGATCCTGTTGTTTTTTCGGCGGCCGCTAGGCGGTTCTTTTTTGATCAATCGGATTGCCGAAGCGACAAAAAATGAATCGGACTGTCGCCACAGAAAGCTACCTATTCAGGAAAACCATTTTTAAGATAGGGAGGTGTTTTTGAACCTGAGAAATAATCTTTGTTTCATCTATTTTAAGGGTAAGTTTTTCTTCAATTCTAAATTTAGTCGGATGACAGTAGTTTAGAAATATAAAGATCTATACTGTATTAGACAAGTATTCTATACATAGTATTTAAAGCAGTTGCCATATTGAAATTTATGGACTCTTGCATCCTATTTCACACAAATCAACCTGCAATGATTAAAATATAAAATACTGATTATGAGGCTATTAATACTATATAATCTCCTGACATCTATGCTTAACCTGAGCTATGCATTAGAAATCTTTGTGAGATTATGAAGCTCAAAATTGCACGCGCTTATATTAGAAAGGCACAGCATGGCTATGGTATTTGACAAACTTACGTTAATTGTTATCATGAAGAGACTTTTAATCGTAATAGATTTTCTAAGGTATAATTCGAGTTTAATCCTAAAGTATTATAATTCCCTAGACAAGCATCCACCGACTCTTCCGAGAGCGCTATAACTTTCCCTGCGAAGTTGCCTGAGGCGATCAATGAACCAACCCCGACCCAAGGGTACGGGGTATCTCTATCGGCCAAAAGCTTTTTTATCGACTCAAGAGTCGGGGAATTAGGTATCCCTCAGGGATTAAATGATTACCCATAGATACCCTGTAACCTTCTGCGAGAGCCGTAGCTTTCTCAGCAGAGGCACAAGGTCGTGTTTGATTCATATACCATAATGGAGACTATGTCTGCGTTGCAACGCAGAATTTAAGCAGCTATCTAACAGCCATTTATGATTTTCTCTTAAAAGTCTAATGCATCATTCGGGTTAAACTTCTAGGAATAGACATTAGTGATGTGTGTCTCCCATCAATATATTTCACTCTCTTTCCATCAAAAAAAGCATCTTCTTCTAACATTATCCTAATTTCTTTATTCCATTCTTTTAGATAAACTGCTGTATTTAATTCTATCGAGTGGGCAGTATTGGCGTACAAAGGATAATCCCCCTTCCCGGGTACTCCTCCTTGCTGATCCCATAAACCTATGGTAGGTCCCGCTGCATGCCCATGATAGCCTATCGGATGTGTATAAATAGTAGGCTTCAAGCCTTCGGTTCTTGCTTCTTTCAACGATATTTCTAAAATCTCATTGCCACTTCTGCCTTCCACAAAATTATTAGTGAAAATGTCCTGCAACTTATTCCCTAATTTAAATGCTTCTTTTAAATAAACGGGTGGCTCTTTTTCTTCGTTCTTTAACACATAGGCATGCTGCTGTGTATCAGTATTCAATCTTAAATAAGTTATCCCAAAATCTACGTGTAGTAAATCTCCCGGTATTATCACCTGGTCTTCTGGCCTATTAGAGAAAGCTCTTAGGTGTTCAAAAGATTCTGGGTCTTTCCTTTGAATAGAAACTGATGGGTGAAACCAAGCTGTAAAGCCCAATTCTCTAATCCTATCCCTATACCACCAAACAACATCATCAGTGGTGGTTACTCCGGGTTGAATTACTTTTTCTGATAATCCTTCAGCAATAATCTGATGAGCCATCCGAACTATATTAGGATATACCATCATTTCTTGAGTAGTTCTCGTTTCTAACCAACCAATTACCAGACTTTCTGCACTGACTACTTTCTTTCTCATCTTTGGTTCCAAAGAGGTCATTAACTTGTCATAATGATAAGCACTGATTCCATCAGCCAATGCAAAAGTTTCTGATTTATTGATTCCAATCTTTTTTGGGTTCTTCTCCCCTATCATTTTAGCCAAAGCTTTCCATTGATCAGGTTGTTTTTCTTTATCCCAAACCTTTTTAAACATCTTGCCTACATTATAGCGAGCCATAGCCATCGTCTCCAAAGGTTTACCATTTCCAGGATCATAGACAATTAACATAGTAGTTCTTCTCGCAGATTGCCAGGTAGCCGGCAACATAGTCTTGATGACCGGATCCTCATTATACTCTCTTGCTATAATGATCCACATGTCTATAGACGCTCTTTTCATTAAATTCGGTAAGACAGTTTCTATCCGATCATTGAGCCAGTTATCAATTACCTTAGCCCTATCCCTCATATCAAGGGTTTTGGGAAAATAAGGGTTTTGGGAAAATGAAGCCCAATTAATACAACAAAATATTGTTATCAATAAAAATCTCATATAAATCTAGTTAGTTAGGTAGATAGAAAGTTAGTTTTTTGTTCCCATAAATTGAGCTGGCAACAGATAAAAATTAATAATCAATTGTTAGTCCAATCTAATTGTATCAATTTTGGGCATGGCTGACAAAGAAAAATTTGAATTTGCACCCTTAACTATCGGCACAATGAGACTAGGTCAATGGGGAGCAAAAATGAACACGAATGAATTGGAAAAATTCATTGAAGGGTGCATTGAGTTAGGGTTTACTGATATAGATCATGCAGACATTTATGGCCATTACACAACAGAAGATGAATTTGGCAAATTACTAAAAGCAAAGCCGAGTTTAAAAGGTAAAATTAACCTAATCACCAAATGCGGTATTAGAATGATTGCCGATAATCGTCCAGCACATAAAATCAAATCCTATGACTTAGGGGCAAATCACATTAGATCGTCTGTTGAAAATTCTTTAAAGGCGCTCTCTGTAGAAAGTATTGATCTTTTATTACTTCATCGCCCTGATTTACTAATGTCACCATATGAAATAGCTGAAGTATTTCAAGAATTAAAGCAAGCAGGAAAAGTAAAACACTTTGGAGTATCCAATTTTACAACTTCTCAATTTCATTTACTCAATTCTTTTACTCCACTAGTAACCAATCAAGTAGAAGCTTCCATCACACATTTGACTCCATTTAATGATGGTACTTTTGATCAATGTATCCTAAACAATATTCGACCTATGATCTGGTCACCACTTGGTGGCGGAGCAATATTTGGGGATGATAAAGATGATAGAATCAACAGGATAAAACAAATTGCCAATCAACTTGCGCAAAAACATGATGCAAAGCTTGATCAGTTATTGATGGCCTGGCTGTTAAAACACCCGTCTAAAATGGTTCCTGTATTAGGCACTACTAAAATAGAAAGGGTTAAACATATCAAAGAAGCTTTAGGTATCAAGTTATCTAGAGAAGAATGGTATGAATTATTGGAAGCGTCTACTGGTCATGAAGTAGCTTAATCTTAATAATTCGATAAATCATTACTTCAAAGCAGTAGCACTGGTCATTGTCAAGATGATCATTGATAGTAAGATGGTTCCTATTAATGGCAAAATGATTACGGTTAAAATAATTGCGGCTGTCTTTAATTTAAAAAGCTTACTCATTTTAAAGAAATAATAGCACATATGAAGGAGCCATACAACTAGTAGTATAAAGCTGACTCCTCCTAATAGTTCTTCATCAGAACCATAATTTATATAAACAGGGAATATCAGTAAAAAAGAAGGCAGGAACAAAAAGACAAATTTGTACAAAAAAATTTCATCAATCTTTCTGGTTGGTTCTTGAATTCTAAAAAATAATTTCTAAATCCTGCCTATACCTATAAAAGCAAATAATGAAATTACGAAAAGAATTAAAATTATCACTTCTTGAAACTTATCCGCAGCTTCATCTAGGCCAGAATCAAATCCCATAATTTTAGAGATTACAATAAAAATCACCAATAATTCAAAAGCAAAAAAAGCATACTTTATTTCACTTAGTTTAGATTCAACAACTTGGTGGTTTTTATTTTTTTCAGAGATGTCCCTTGCCAATAAAACCTCAATAGAGGTAATTAAATAGGAAATAAAATCTTTCCAGAGTTTATTCAATGGTTCAGAAAAAGTAAAGAATATATCTTTAAATATATTGGGATAGGACTTAGGGGAATTCATCTTTTCATCAATATCGATAAATGGAACAAAATAGGGTTTTATAAATCTTAAAAATAATAGGTTCCTTTCATCCAAACAAAAATAATGTTCTCAATAAACATTTCCTTTAACAACAAAATAACCAAATGAACCAACCCCGAACCAAGGGTACGGGGTATCTATGGGCAATAATTTAATGATCGACTCAAGAGTCGGGGCGCCCAGCTAGGGGAATTAATATCCCTTAGGGATTAAATTTTAGCAACTAGAATCTGCTATTTGTTATGCATGCCTACTATATTTAGGTTATATTCGTAATTCAAATTGATAAAAATGGATTACTCAAAAATAAGAGTCAGGTCTAAAGATATAGATGGGGTTGAAATATCATGGTTCGCGCCAATTTGTAACGGTGATTTTGAATACATGGGACAAATGGATGACCAACTAAAGAGTAGCTGGGAAAATGCCTCTGAGATATTATTAACTGCGGATAAGTTAGGGTATAGAAACATACTTTGCCCTTCTTCTTATCAGGTAGGTCAAGATACACTCACCTTTGCTTCAGCAGTAGCGCCGCAGACGGAAAAGATCAATTTGCTCACTGCTATTAGATGTGGTGAATTACATCCTCCAATGTTAGCCAGAAGCTTAGCCACCTTAGATCATATTTTAAAGGGAAGACTCACTATCAATATCATTTCTTCTAATTTGCCAGGTGTAGAATTAGATTCTCCTGCCAGGTACCGAAGAAGTAGAGAGGTAATTGAGATACTTAAACAGGCATGGACAAAAGACGAAATTAATTTCAATGGGGAGTTTTATCAACTTAACCTTCCATCAGACCCAGTAAAACCTTATCAACAAAATGGAGGTCCTCTACTCTATTTTGGTGGATATTCCCCTGATGGTGTTGATTTATGTGCAGAACATTGTGATGTATATCTCATGTGGCCTGAAACGGAAGAAAAACTAGCAGAACATATGATCAGAATGACTGAAAAAGCTAAAACATATGGAAGAACTGTAGATTTTGGCTTACGTGTTCACATGATTGTAAGAGAGACCGAGGAAGAAGCAAGAGCATATGCAGACCAGCTTATGTCTAAATTGGATATAGAGACTGGAAAAGAAATACGAGAGAGAGCATTAGATGCAAAATCTTTTGGCGTTTCAAAACAAGCTGAAATGAGAAAGATAGCTGATGATGATGGTTATGCTGAACCAAACTTATGGACTAAAATAGGTATGGCTAGATCTGGTTGCGGTGCTGCGCTAGTAGGTAATCCTGATCAAATAGAAGCCAAATTGAGGAAATATATGGACATGGGAATTAGGTCATTTATTTTTTCAGGATACCCTCATTTAAACGAATGCAAGGAATTCGCCAGGTTGATTTTGCCAAGATTTAAAACTACTTCATTACCCTTAGAACAAGGAAGAATTCCAACTAATGCCCCACTTTCTCCATTAGGGGCTGGAAAAAGAAAATAATGAACTCTTATTTGACTGATTGCACCTCTGTATATCCAACTAAAGTTTTGCAGGGGATTTTCACATGAAGTGATTACACTGCTTTGTAAATGAAAGGTAAATCAATGTAGAAATAAATTTTTCATGAGAGTGCAGTATCTAATTATTTTTGGGCAAAGATCATTCACCCAAATAAAAATCCATAACAGAGCCAAAATAATGAGTATTCCATCCATCTACCATATCTTCATAATCATCATCGGGAATATTACTCTGACGCACCTCTGCTGAAGTACCACTTTTATGTGGATGTAAAATAATTTTAACAATTGACTTCTCCTCTCGGTCACCAAAGTACCACTCTTGTTCTATACTCCTCCCCTCTTCAAAAGCTAGGTTTCTTCCCACAATGCTTCCATCCCATAATGAAAACTCAGAACCTGGTTCCGTTGACATTTTCACTTTATCCCCTGTCCATAATTGTATAGTTCCTTCATGTGTCAATGCACAATACACTTCTTCAGGTGGGGCTCCTATTATATAATATGATTTAAAATCTCTCATGGTCTATTCTATATACTTCTTGCAATATTAGACAATTAGCAATAATCCATGGCTACACAAATCCAAATTTCAATACCTGGAAAAGTAACATAACCGCATTTCAATTCTTGGGCAAAGTAACAAAAAGGAGCTAACTCGTTACTAGCAGTCATGTCAAAGCCTATAAATAAAATGGTGAGGTTATCACCTACCCGCATTTTGGATGAGATGTAAAACCCTGATGATAGTTCATCAGTGCTTAAAAACATTAATTAGTGATTAAGCAAAATACTTAAATCCCGCATGAAATAATGTTAGTTTAAACCCGAATGATGCATTAGACTTTTAAGAGAAAATCATAAATGGCTGTTAGATAGCTGCTTAAATTCTGATTTGCAACGCAGACATAGTCTCCATTATGGTGAGTAGGAAATTAGGATTTAAGTGGCTAGATGACTG
>CALGOB010000132.1 GCA_937958005.1 uncultured Cyclobacteriaceae bacterium | reverse complement strand
ATAAGAATAGGTGTACTTTATCAAAAAGGATTGCAACGTTATGTCCGTGCAGAATGGGAAACAAGTATTAACGGTTTACAATTCCCTAATTATACTACTATATCAAGAGGGAGTATGTTTTCACTTTATATTGCCTATCCTATCAAAATGAACCAACCCCGACCCAAGGGTACGGGGTATCTATGGGCAATAATTTAATGATCGACTCAAGAGTCGGGGTGCCCGACCAGGGAAATTAATATCCCTTAGGGATTAAAAAAGGTTTTATCGCTTACCATGTATTTTTGAAATTTCAATCTTCAAGCTATCGCTATAGTTTGGAATGGGTCCCTCTTGAGAAGCCACAAATCCAGCAATGCGATTGGCTAATACAGCACTTTCAGTAACCTGACAGCCTATCAGATAACTGTAAAGGAAAGAAGCGCTAAAAGCATCACCAGCACCTACAGTATCTTTTACTACTACTGGCAAAGAAGGGACTTCTATGACTTCGGAGCCTTTTTCGTAAATTGAACAGCCCTTAGACCCTTTGGTTAATATGATGGTTTTAATTTGTGCATATGAATCAAATACGTTTCTCATAAACTCATCGAAATTCATCTCTTTATGCCAAATCATGCTACTTAATGTATTTACTTCTTCATCATTAAGTTTCAGAATGGTACATGAACCTAAAGAATCTAATATGATATTTTGAGTATATCCATCCTTTCTTAAATTCACATCATAGAAAATATGCTGGAAAATGTTATTACGTAATAGTTTTATAAGTGTGTTTCTGCTGGTTTCATTTCTTTGGGCTAATGTACCAAAATATAAAGCATCAAAATCTGGCAGGCTTTCAAGTGGTGGTAAGATATAATCATAGGCAACATCTTTATCTATTGTATAAGCTGGTTGACCATTTTTCAAAATAACATTTACCAGTCCTGTTGGGTGGATATTATCAGTTTGAACAAAATTCAAATCCAATTGAAGTGCTTTTAATTTTTCAATAGCACGTCTTCCATTTTCATCATTTCCTACCTTAGAGTAAATGGCTGATTCACCTCCACACTGCTTAAAATGAGCTGCAAAATTAAGAGGTGCACCACCTATTAGGTATTGTCCATCAATGACATCCCATAAAATTTCCCCAAATGCAATTACCTTCATAGATTCAATAATCTTTCTTTATTAAAGGGTCAATTTATATCGTCAATGTTAAAAAACAACAAGATTGAATAGCTAATAATCCTAGAATTGATCAAAATTTAATTTCAAACGATTTCAAAGAATTGAATTGAGTAGAAATTTACTAAATATATTCTTCTTGGCTTTATTAAATTTAACAATCGTATCTTTATTGCTACTGATTTTCAAATATTGAAATGAATTATCCTTTAGATGGAAGATAAAAACTCTTATAGTACAATTGGGATTATGTCAGGTACTTCACTAGATGGACTTGATATAGCATGGTGCAATTTTGAAAAAAAAAATGGACTCTGGAAATACGAGTTATTAAAATCAACATGTATTCAATACACTGATTTTTTAGAAAGTAGATTAAGAAATTCTCATACCTTTAATGCAATTGAATTATTAAAATTCAATAATGACTATGGACATTGGTTAGGCTGTCAAGTAGATGATTTTATTAATGAATATCAAGCAAAAGTTGATTTTGTCTGCAGTCATGGCCATACCATATATCATCAACCTTTAGATAATATAACCTATCAACTAGGTGCTGGACAAATGATCGCTAATGCATGTCAACATATTGTAATTAGTGATTTTAGAAGCAAAGATGTCAGCCTTGGCGGTCAAGGTGCTCCTTTAGTCCCAATAGGTGATCATTTACTATTTAACGAGTTTGATTATTGTATAAATCTAGGAGGTATTGCAAATATTTCATTTGTTCAAGAAAACCAGAGATTGGCATATGACGTAACACCTGTAAATATGGTGCTAAACCACTACTCACAAAAAATGGGATATCTTTTTGATGATAACGGTAAAATAGCCTCAAATGGTCAATTAATTCCTGAATTATTAAAGCAGTTAAATGAATTACCTTATTATAAATTGAGTGGCCCCAAGTCTTTAGGAGTAGAAGATTTTATTAAATCATATGAGCCTATTATTGAACATTATGCTGATACGATTCCTGATATCTTGTTTACATACACAGAACATGCTGCGCAGCAAATTGCTAATCAATTGAATGGACCGTCCGATAAAAGTGTATTGATAACTGGTGGAGGCAGTAAAAACGGATTTCTTATGGAAGCTATTCAAAGTTATTGTAATGATTCAGTGAAGTTATCCATACCCACTCAAGAACTTGTAGATTATAAGGAAGCTTTAATATTTGGATTTATGGGTGTTTTAAGGTGGAGGAATGAAATAAACAGTTTACAATCTGTAACAGGCGCCATTTCAGATTCTTCTGGAGGAATTATTTATCACCCTTAAAAGTTAACTAAAACCTCATTAAGTGTATTTCAATATACTTAATATACCAACCCAGACCAAGTTGCCCCTGCTCACTGAGAAAGCTACGGAGCTTGCAGAAGAGTTGGGAGTGTCCTACTAGGGAATTAAAATATTAGTGAAATAATCTTATATTTAAGTAAAGATTTGTATACTCCTGCTACTTAATTATGGGAAGTATAAACATAATGAACCAACCCCGACCCAAGGGTACGGGGTATCTATGGGCAATAATTTAATGATCGACTCAAGAGTCGGGGTGTCCGGCCAGGGGAATTAATATCCCTTAGGGATTAAATTATGCATTAGCATCATTTAATGGAAAAGGCTTCTTTAATGTTTCGTCAACAGCATTGCTCTTTCATTAATGGTTTAGTCTTATTAACTTGATTTAATATTTTACAAAAAAGATAATCTCTGAGGTGCTCAGCAAGAGTTGATAGACATGTTAGAAAAAGTTATTTCACCAAATCAACAATATATTACCCTTGTATATTTTGGTGATTTTTCATTAAATACTACGCAGTCAAAAAAATACAATTTCTGTTTTAATGATATGCAATATTTATTAGATGTGTATCTTGGTATCGTGAAAGTTTATAAAATTACTACTAAAAAGCATTTTGAAGAAACAAGGGTCTTAGTCAATGATTTCATTTCAACGGAAAGACTTATTCCAAGAAGTAAGTTAGTACCATATGATACTTTCATTAGCTTATGGATAGTTTATGCCTTTTGGACTATGAGTGCCTCTTTAACAGAAGAAGAAACTTACATAAATATTGAATTAATTAAGCCAATTAATACTTTATGTATATGCTACTACCCTACTTAACTGAAAAGGTTTATCAAGAGGTTAAAAAAATAAAGTAATATCAAATTAACAAATCTATTTAATTATCAATTAGTATGGCAGTACCCAATCCTCCTTTAGAAATGCTTCCGGCCAACCTTCCTCTCCCACCTAAATTCGAGAATGTAGAGAAGCAAAGAGATTATTTAAAAAAGAAATTAACTGGTGCATTCAGAATATTTGGAAAATTTGGTTTTTCTGAAGGTGTAGCTGGTCACATTACAGTCCGCGATCCTGAATTAAAAGATCATTTTTGGGTTAATCCATTTGGTTTATCATTTAACTTGATCAAGCCTTCAGATTTATTACTAGTCAACCACCAGGGAGAGGTTGTAAAAGGACATTTACCTGTGAATAGAGCCGCTTTCGCTATTCATTCTCAAGTACATGCAGCTAGGCCTGATGTAGTAGCTGCAGCGCATGCACATTCAATATATGGCAAAGCATTTGCTTCTTTAGGTGAAAAACTTGCTCCTATTACGCAGGATGCTTGCGCTTTTTATGAAGATCATGGTTTATTTAATGATTATACAGGTATTGTAAATGAATTAGACGAAGGAAAAAAGATTGCCAAAGCTTTAGGTGATACTAAGGCAGCTATTTTACAAAATCATGGTCTACTAACTGTTGGGAACTCTATAGATGAGGCAGCATGGTGGTTTATCACAATGGAAAGGTCTTGCCAAGCACAGTTACTTGCCATGCAAACTGGTAAAAAACCGATAGAAATAGATCATCAAACAGCTATGAAAACAAGAGCTGAATTAGGTTTTCCGTTGGCTGGATATTTTCAATTTCAACCACTTTGGCAAGATATAAGTAGCCAAGTTGAGGTAGTAAGGTAACTAAAGCTGAATGATGCATTAGAAAATTTATTCCAATAATAAGTCTCTTCATTACAATCACTTAACACAAGTATTTGGGTTAAAGAAATGAAGATAGTGCACAAAAAGACCTAATTCAGAAAAAGGCAATTATTGATATTCAATAATTGTCTTTTAAATAGCTTATCAAATTTAGTATCCTAAATATTATTTTTGGACTGTCTAGTATTGATATCCTTCGAAAATTCTTTCTCCTGTAAAATCTAGTTTGGAGTGTACTTTACCATCTTTTGTTAAATCATTTAACATAGACAATCCTCTTTCATAGTCCATACCCACCAAGGTGACCATTATCTTTTTCATCCAAAACATAAAAAATGGCAGACTACTGTCCATCTACCAAGTAACTTCAGTCCCATTGCGTTTTGTCACTAATTCAAACCACTAAATCAGTGAATTGCCAAATAAGTGGTGGCTTTGGGGTAAGCCCTGAAACAGACTTCTATTTTACTCAAACAAGGATTTTACGCTAAATTTAGAATTCAAGAAAAATCTAGCTTTAAATCGATGAAACAAAGATTATTTCTTAGGTTCAAAAAAACATCCCCCTATCTTAAAATGGTTTTCCTGAATAGGTAGCTTTCTGTGGCGATAGTCCGATTCGTTTTTTGTCGCTTCGACGATCCGGTTAATTAAAAGAGAACCGCGAGGCTGCCGCCAAAAAACAACAGGCTAGTCTGGCGAACAATTTAAAGCTTCTACCCTAAACCAGGCAGCGGCCTACCGTCTCGCACACCTCGTTAAATGATCACCGTGACGGCGTGCTGTGCCAACCCACCTAAACACATAAAAATGAATATCTTTTTTCTAGGACATTAGTAGTAACAATTATCTAAAAATCAATAAAATAAATATAAATATTGGTTTATTGATTTTTAGATATAGAGGTCGTTTTCTTTTTAAAAGAGAGAATTGCTTTTCATGAAATAAATATTGTTTAAGAAATAACTATTTCACTTCGTTTTAAAGGGATAAGATTTAAGAAATAACCTACTTCAAAATACTTTAAAAATCATTTTATTAAGAAAATAAGCCTATTTTTGTAAAAAGGATATAACTTAATTGTGAAAATGACTGATCATATTTTGAATAGTCTATTTTCAACATAATTTATAATTTAAATGCAATTACTAAGAGTTAAGTTCATTGAAAATGGATAGATTAAGTAGGATACAAACTGAGCTGGTAGATGAGTTCATCAATGATTCTCTAACTAAATCTATAGAGGCAATGAATAGTATGTTAAACATACGTGTTAAGAGAGATTACGCTAGATTTGGTTTAGGAAACCTTAGAGAGATTGCCGAATTTGAATCCTTAGGCCGCTTTAAAGTTTACCTAATAAAGGTAATTCTTCATGGTGATATAAAAGGTGCTCTTTATTTTGTCATAAATGCTTATGAAGTAGGTATTATTAATAAAGCATGTCTTCCAGATGATGTAACTGGCACACTAAGTCAAGCCAATAAAGAGATGAAAACTGGCTTTATTGTTGAAATACAAAATATCATAGCCGCTAATTCTGCAACTGAGATCTCAGATTTTCTGGGGGTTAGTGTTTTAGGGGGTGTCCCTACGGCTACTGTATTGAAAGGGGGAGACATCAATGATTATCTTCAAAAAGAAGCTAAGTCGTATAATTCTGAATTTTACATGGAATCGGTTTTAAAAGGGACAGATCTTGACATCTCTCCTTATCTTATTTGGATATTAGACGAAACTTTTATTCATAAGCTAAAAGAAAATGTAGTTGAGCCTGACTAATCCTTTTTGAAGTTATTCAAGCAAAA
>CALGOB010000131.1 GCA_937958005.1 uncultured Cyclobacteriaceae bacterium | reverse complement strand
CTAACAGTCATCTAGCCACCTAAATCCTAATTTCCTACTCACCATAATGGAGACTATGTCTGCGTTGCAAATCAGAATTTAGGCAGCTATCTAACAGCCATTTATGATTTTCTCTTAAAAGTCTAATGCATCATTCGGGTTAAATAATGAGTTAAAATTAAAATTGATTGGATATTTATCCCGAATAAGAAACATTGTCATTTTAAATCTGTTGCTTACAGGTATATGCTTTATTACGAAAATATTAAACATAATAGTAGTACTGACTGGGTTGTTTTTATCCATGGAGCAGGGGGCAGTACAAAGACTTGGCAATATCAGGTAGATACATTTAAAAAATACTTTAATATTCTTTTGATTGATTTACGAGATCATGGAAATAGTAAATTTACTTTACCTACCTATCAACAATACACATTTGAGATAATATCCAAAGACATCAATGGAGTATTGGATCAAATGGGAATTGATACGGCATATTTTGTGACATTATCCTTTGGTAGTGTACTAGTTCAAGATTTTAATAGTCGTTATCCTGAAAAAGTAAAAGCGATTGTTTTTTGTGGGGCAATTTTTAAAGGAAATTTATTGATTAAATCATTTGTCCAGTTTGCCCGATTTTTGAATTTGTTTTTGAAGTATGAGACTATGTATAAAATTTTTTCTTATTTATTAATGCCTAAGAAAAGAAATCAATTAGCAAGAAGAATTTACCAAATGCAATCTAAAAAATTAACCCAAGATGAATATATGAAATGGATAGGCCTGTATGGTGAATTTTTTAGATTACTTAAAAATTTTTATTATAATAATTTGAATGTCAACAGCCTAGTTATAATGGGGGGAGATGATTTTGTATTCTTGAAAGCAGCGCGAAAATTTACGGCAAGGCAAGCTACGGCAAAGTTAAGGGTGATAGACAAAGCTGGTCATGTGTGTAATATTGATGCTAGAAAAGAGTTTAATTCCCTCGCTTTGCAATTTCTATTAGATGAAAATACTTAATATAAATACACTTGTCCATAAGATAGATCGATACCAGTTCATATTTACTAAATAATTTGCTTGTTCATTGACATTAATTCCTTTTGCAATGTTTCCATGGGCAGGAACTGCCTTTGTGAAAGTTATGATCCATAGGACTAAAACGATCATCATAATTAGTAGGTTTAACATATTAAACTTGTAAAACACATAATATCCAGAAAGGGCTAATTGACCTAACATTAATGGCATAACAATCAGGGTTATTGCAGATGTATAGACTTGGTGCCATTTAATAAGATCTTTATCAGAGTAGTAGAGGAATCCTGGATAAATGATTAATTGCACCATCCATATCAGGATAACTAAACCAAAATTCAATAGTATAAAAATTTCCTTCATTGTCATGGAATATTAACTAGAATTCAGCTTATATGTTGGGATGATTAAGAGTAGATTATCATCTTTAATGGTAATGCAATAAACAAATGGTAAGAAAATTCAACCGGTTATGTGCATTTCCGAATTTCATTTGTTTAATTTTGGGTCGGATCGATCCAATCAATCCAAATTTTATATACTAAACGAGCAATTAAATGGTGTTGTCATTCAAGTCAATATGCCTATATATAGTGCTATTCCCACTATTATTAGTCAATAATTCACTGATGGGGCAGGAGTGTGCCTGTAGTTTGTCATCAGACAATTTAACAGTTGTCAATGGTGAAATAACTGTAGTAAACGCTTACTATAGTGCAAATGCTAATTCTTTGGCAGGCGCTACTACAATCTCTTTAGACGCTGAAAGGGCAAATGGTGCTAATGGTACCATTGCAGCTGGAGATGTCCTTTTGGTCATCCAAATGCAAGGTGTTGAAATTAATGCTAGTTTGCCTGATCAAGTAGCAAATGGGGATTATGCAGATGGAGCAGGAGCTAATGACCGTTCAGGATTTTTGGAAACTGAAGATTTTATTGCCGGTCAATATGAATATGTTATTGCAACCAATTCTATTGGGAATACAGGAGGGACTCTAACCTTAAAAACAGCTCTTCAAAACTCTTACGTTCACGAAATTACTCCTGCTAATTTTTCAGCAACACAAGGGAGACAAACATTTCAAGTGGTTCGTATAGGAAATTTTTCACAAGTGGATATACAGGCAGGAGGTATTGTTACTGGTTTGCCTTGGGACGGACGTTCAGGAGGTATCATAGCGATAGATGCACTTACTTCTATGTTAATAAACGGTACGATAAATGCTAATTCTTTAGGATTTAGAGGCGGAGCTAGATTGCTTTCTGATGGTGGTGGCGGTGGTTCTGAAACCTCTATTTTTACAAGTCAGATAGGAGTCAGGGGAGAAGGAATAGCTGGTACGCCTGATCAGGTATACACTTTTGATAACGCACCTTTATTAGGAGGTACTTTGGCAACATTAACTCTGGGTGCTTCAGGATATGCTGGAACCACAGTATCTGTTGCTAATCCAAGGACTGGTAATACAACGACACAAGCGGTGCAATATACTTCTTCAAGAGGAGCTGGAGCACCTGGGAATGCAGGTGGGGCTGGAAGAGGAGATGGTAGTGGTGGTGGTGGAAGTAATGGAGGCCTTGGTGGAAATGGAGGTTTTCCAGGTGCTTTTGGTGGTGCGCAGAATCAAGGAATAGGAGGCTTTGAATTAGACTTGGAAAGAGCAACAAGGGCATTCCTAGGCGGTGGAGGTGGATCAGGTGGAATTGATAATGACGCAGCAGGTGCAGGGTCTTTTGATGATGACGTAGCTAGTGGACAACCTGGTGGTGGAATTATTCTTATCAGAGCTAATGCTTTAAGTGGAGCTGGAAATATAACCAGTAATGGAACTTCTGGAGGAGCACAACAAGGAGAAGGATCAGGTGGAGGTGGAGCTGGAGGGACAGTTGTTGTAGTTACTGATACAGAAGATCTGTCGGGAATTAACTTAAATGCTACAGGCGGTAATGGTAGTGTGTCAAATGATGGAGGTGATGCTGGCGGTGGCGGCGGCTCAGGTGGAAATGTTTTATTGATCAGAAGAGGAGGGACTTTTTTGAATATTCCTACGGTTAGTGTAACAGGAGGTACTGGAGGTTTGGGGGCAGGTACTCTTGCCGGATTAGCAGGTAATGGAGGCTTTGAGACAACATCTATCCCACCACCTTCAACCTTAGATTGTCCGTTGATAAACCTACCAGATGCAGCTCCTGGAGGTGTTTTGGATGACTTAATTCTTTGGCTCGATGCAGGGGAAAATGTGACTTTTGATGGTGCCAATGAAGTGAGCCAATGGCAAGGGTTAAGTGCAAATGGGTTTACCTTAAGCAATGAGGCT
Source organism: uncultured Cyclobacteriaceae bacterium (assembly GCA_937958005.1). GTDB lineage: Bacteria > Bacteroidota > Bacteroidia > Cytophagales > Cyclobacteriaceae > JANSWY01. The sequence goes on along the minus strand of CALGOB010000131.1, from coordinate 44,936 downwards.
TTTGGAGTTACAGAAGGAACTCCAGATTTTACTGGAACAGGTACTACATTTAATACAAATCCTTTTATTTCTTTCAATAATGAAGGGGCCTTAAATGACTTTTTAGGCTTTACAAATTTCACTAACTTTCCAACTGATAATTTGACTTTCTTCATTGTTCTTAACTCAAACAACACCACTGGTACGCAATCTGCAGCTTCTTATTTTGATGGGACAGAAAATGACTTCAACCTTGATTTAGTGAATGGTACAAATGTTGCCAGGGAAGTTATAGTAGGAAATAATACGGATGGAACTTCTGATATAAGAGATGGTTTTACAAGAATTGTAGCTACAGATTATGAAAACCTAATAGGAGCCACTGATGAAGGTAGAGTATTCATTAACAATTTATTAGAAACTACCGAGATTTTTGATGGAGGACAATTGACACAAGGAGGGCAGTTTGTATTAGGACAGGATATTGACAATAGTACAGACGGAGGGTTTAACACAGCCGAAGCATTTGTAGGAGATATAGCAGAGGTAATCATGTATTTTAGTGATCCACTCAGTGATAATGAAAGACAAATGATTTCTTCTTATTTAGCCATTAAATATGGTGTGACTTTAGATCAATCCACTAATCAAGATTATTTGAATTCCATCGGAGAATCAATTTATCCTACCTTATCCGAGAATGCAATTTATGGTGCTTATGACAATGATATAGCAGGAATAGGGAGGGATGATGGAGCTGCATTAGACCAAAGACAATCTCTTAGTATCAATAATGATGGCCTATTGACTGGATCAATTAACAGTTTCTCTACAGATAGACAATTTTTGGTTTGGGGCAACGATAATGGGGCTCTAACTTTTAATATGGATGATATTTCTGCGGATGTTATTGAAAGGTTGGCACGTAAGTGGCGAGTTTCTGTAGAAAATGGATTGAGTAATTCAAGTCTTTCCTTTGACTTTTCTAGTGGGGTAACTAATGTGCCAGCTGCTACTGATAATTTAGTTTTGTTAATAGATGACGATGGTATATTTGCTAACGGGGTCACTCAACAAGTATCTGTAAGTTCTTGGGATGGTACCACAGCAATATTTGATAACATCACATTTAATGATGAAGCAATTTTTACAATTGGAGTCGTCTCTGAAAGCCCAGGTGGTGTTTCTGCTAATTTAGTTACTTGGCTGAGGGCTGATGAAGGGGTTTTAACTGCTGGGGGTATTATAGCTACAGATGGAACTACAGCAGATACATGGACAGATCAAAGTTTAGCTGGGAATAGTGGGGCCGAAGATGGCAATGCACCTATTTACAGAGATAATGCTACTAATAATATCAATGGAAACCCTGTTATAGAATTAGATGGGACTGATGATCGATTAGTTGTGCAGTTGAATGGAATAAAAAATAGTAGTTATTATTTATTTTCAGTGGGCGCAAGAGCTGATGCTGCTAATGAAAATTATATTCTTGGATCAAACGGAGCAGGAAACAACGAAGTCCTCCATTTTGGGTATAGAAATAATAATGTTGCTACTATTGCACATTTTAGTGATGATTTAAATTTAAATGGCTTAAATGCATTTAACGATCCCGCTAATACACCCTTTTTATTAACAGCAGAACATGACCAAGCTAACGGATCTATTTTGCAAGAAAATAGAGACTCACAATTGAGCGTGAACACCGATGCGGGAATTGGAGATTTAACAGGTGCGAGAGTAGATTATGTAGGGTTTTATAATGATAATTCATATTTCGGAGGAACTATAGGCGAAGTAATCGCTTACAGTAGTACACTATCTGATAATGAAGAACAAAGAATAGATTCTTACCTTTCACTTAAATATGGAATAACGATGAACAATGGAGATACAGATTATTTATCTTCTAATAGTATTGTAATCTTTCCAGCTACTTCATCATTGCCTGACTATACTATATTTAACAACGACATTGCGGGTATTGGAAGGGATGATTTATCAGGTTTGAACCAACTTTCTTCAACAAGTGAAAATATTGACGCTATTTTAACTTTGAGTATAAGCTCTTTTGCTAACAATACGCAGTTTCTTGTGTGGGGAAATGATAACGATAACCAAGGATTAGGTGCTACTGCTGGATTGATAGAGGAAGTTTCAGTAGATATACCTACGAATGTACCGACTAGGCTTGATAGGGAATGGAGAGTAGAAAATACGAATGCAGCTAGCGGTGTGACCGTTTCATTTGATATTACTGGAATAACTGTTACTGGAATTCAAGCAGAAGATTTTACTTTGATGATTGACCAAGATGGTGATTTTACAGATGGGTTTGTAAGAAGTATTGAGGCAAGTTCCTTCGTGGGTAATGTGGTTACTTTTGATAATGTTACTTTTGATGGAGATGATATATTTGCTTTAGGGACTTCAAGAGTTGCTGATGCACCTGGGGGAATTACTGCTGGAATTAGCCTATGGTTAAGGGCAGATAGAGGCGTAGTAGATAACGCAGGTAACCTTACTTGGAGTGATCAAAGTGGAAATGGTAATAATGCAACTCAAACCGGAGGAGTTACTACTACAGGTGCTTCTATGGTCAATTCAAACAATGTAATTGATGCGAATAATCTCAATAGAGTATTTACAACAGGAACTCTTAATGGGCAAACTATTATTTATGCTGGTGCTGCAAGTACAACTGGGAATGAGAATTTTAGTGGGTATTTGGGGTTTGATGGAGATACAGGAATTCGTCAAAACATGAATGGAGAAGACAATTTTAGAAACCCAGGAAATGCTGGTGATTTCTCAAATGCTGGTGCTTACTATTTTAATGGTGATGTAAATACCAGTACTAATGTGACAAATGTTAGTGATTTTCATGTTGGAGTTTCTCAAAGGGGGGCTGGAGCAATAAATGATGACTTCTTTATTGGAGGCTATTTTACTAATAGATTTTATACTGGTAATACCCAATATGGTGATGTAATTGTATATGATGATATATTGACTGATACAGAGAGAATTCGTGTAGAATCTTATCTAGGTATTAAATATGGCGTCACCTTAGGTGGTGGAGATTTTGACTACGAATGTTCAGATGGAACTATTACCTATCCGGCAAGTACAAATGCCGAGTTCTTAACGTTTAGATCGGACATAGCAGGAATAGGTAGGGATGATGCTTCAGACTTTGAACAATTAACTTCTAAATCCATTAATTCTACAGCTATATTACAAGTGAATAAAGATGCAAGCTTTGTTGCTGATAAACAGTATTTTGTTTGGGGGAACAATGGTGTTGATATAACTAGTAGTGCAAATTTGGTAGATGTGCCTTCAGGGATTGAATCTAGACTAGGTAGAGAATGGAGGGTGAATATATCTAATAACCCAAGTGGTACTGTAGATTTACAATTTGATCTAACGGATATAATCGCAGCAGTTTCATCACCTTCAGATCTCAGGTTGCTAATTGATAATGATGGCGTTTTTTCAAATGCTACCGTCTTATCGCCTATTGTATCTCAAGCTGGCAACTTGTTTACTTTTGAAAATGTTGACCTAAGTAGCTTTTCTGATCAAGATATTTTTACAGTAGGATCTATCAGTGTTGAAGACTCAGCTTTGCCTTTAGACTTTCTTTCCTTCAATGGAAAGAATGAAAATGGTTCTGTTTCATTGACTTGGGAAACTACCAACGAAATAAACGTAAGTCACTTTGAAATATTAAGAACTTATAACGGTGTGAATTTTGAAGAGATAGGCACATTGCCTGCAGTGAATTTAGAGGCAGGGATCAATGTGTATAATTTTACTGATCTCGATCCAGGTATAGGAGAAGTCTTTTATCAGTTGAGACAAGTTGATTTTGATGGAAAATCAGAAAAATCAATTATTATTTTGGTTCAGGTAAATATTGAAGATGCTTCATTAAGTTTGAATTTATTCCCAAATCCCGCAGTTAATTCTCAAATAGAGGTGGGTTATATTGGTAATGGAAGGGTTCCATTTGAAATGAATATTTTAGATGTCTCGGGTAAGAATGTCTGGAATAAAGCTTTTGATGCATCTGAAAGTAGTGACAATTTCATTAATTTGGGAGATTACATAAAACTTAATCAAGGTATTTATATATTTACTTTGAAGCAGGGGAACGAAATTGATAGAAAAAGATTCATAATCAAATAAGTTTTAACCAGTTGATTAATACCTTACTATTTGTTTTATATAAGAAAAAGAAGATGAAATAGGATAAAATGGTTTGTATTCATCGTTTTTTAAGATTCATTTATCGAAAAAAATGGGAATTTGTTACTTTTAATTGCATTATTACCTCAAAAAAACATGGCTATATCAAAGGATCAAGTAATAGATAAATTAGAAGACCAATCTAATTACTTAGTGGTGATAGAATCAACTAAAGAATGTTTTTTAGATGAAGATGATGAAAGGGAAGCAGTTGATTTTTCGATTTTCGAAGAGCTGTTAGGGGCATCTAAAATAAAAATTCTAGCAAACGTTGATGATGAAACAATGTATATCAGTGTCCCTCCAGAAAACTAAAGTAATACTTAAGCTTAATTAGTTAATTTTTAATAAGTTTGGAAATTGAACCTCTGTTATGTGATGTTTAATTCTACATAAAAGGTTTTGGACAATTCTTATTGATTAATTATATGGCATTTCAAGTCACAGAATATAAATTTGGTGATCAAAGAGGGCTCATGATAACATGCAGTCAATCTAAGCATCATATTGATTTACTTCCAGGTTATGGTGCATCACTTGCAAGAATTGAATTGTTTGGATTGCCAATTGTAGAACCAATTGATAATTTTAAACAATTAAAGGAAGACCATTGGTATCGAAATTTCTGGTTACTACCTTTTCAGAACAGGATAAAGGATGGAAAATATCATTTCGAAGGGAATGATTATCAATTAGCTGTCAATGAAAAAGATCGAAATAATGCATTGCATGGGTTCTTTCAAAAGATTAAACCAATAGATGTTTCATGGGATGTTCAAGATGAAGTAGTTTCAGTAGACGTTTCTCATTCTTACCAGGGTCAATTTGAAGGTTATCCTTTTCCTTTTACTACAAAATTCAATTACCAAATTTTTGCTGAAGGGAAAATTGAAATAAGTTTTGAAGTTTGCAATACAGGTAAAGTAAATATGCCTTTCTCAATTGCTTTTCATCCATATTTTCAATTAGATGGAAAAAGGGAATCTTGGAAATTACTTCACGGAAAACTAATTAATTTTCCATTGGACGAAAGAAATCTTCCTATTGGTAATTCTAAAATCCTTGAGTCTAACCTGAATACCTCAAAATCCGATTATGATCACTGCTTCAGGTATGCAGAAGAACCCTATCAAATAGCAATAGAATCTGATAAATACTTACTGAAAATGCAACATGGGGAAAATATGCCTTTCTTACAGGTATTTACTCCACCAAGAAATTCTATTGCCTTAGAACCACTTTCTTCTGGTGTGGATGCTTTCAATACCAAAGAAAACCTGACAGTCATACCACCCAATGAAATATTTAAAGGGACTGTTTCTGTTAGCCTCGTTATTAAATGATTAATACGAATGATGATAGAAGTTGTAAGCAATAAGTTCATCGAATTATTTAAACAAAAACCTCTTGTTTTTAAAGCACCTGGTAGAATTAATTTAATAGGCGAGCATACAGACTATAATTTAGGTTTTGTAATGCCAGCTGCAATTAATCAGGGGATTTATTTTGCTATAGAAAAAAGTAACAATGACTTCTCTACCTTTCATTCTCTCGACCTAAATGAAACATTAACCTGTGATATACAACAATTGAATGCTGGTAAGGGATGGTATAATTACTTAGCTGGAGTAATAGGTGAAATCCAAAAAGTAGGTAAAATAATTGGGCAATTGAACCTTGTTTTTGGTGGTGATATGCCTATCGGGGCTGGTCTTTCGTCTTCGGCTGCATTAGAATGTGGATTCACTTTTGCAATTAATCAGTTGTTTGATTTAAAATTAGATAAAATTGAGATGATTCGAATCTCACAAATGGCTGAGCACAATTTTGTTGGGGTAAAATGCGGGATCATGGATCAATTTGCTAGTATGATGGGCATAGAAGATCATGTAATTAGGTTAGATTGTGAAGATTTATCTTACGATTACTTTCCATTAAATTTAGCAGATGCTGCCTTATTGCTTTGTGATTCAAAAGTTAACCACAACTTAGCCTCTTCAGAGTATAATGTAAGAAGGTCACAATGTGAAACTGGAGTTCAGAAATTGAATGAGAAATTTGATGAGGTTAAATCATTAAGAGATGTGAGTATTGACCAACTTGAAAATTCAAAAGAACTGCTAGAGCCAATCATTTATAAAAGATGTAAATACATAATCGAAGAAAATTTAAGAGTCAAAGAATTTGCAGAAGCACTTCATTTGAATGATTTGTCAAAGGCGGGCGATATTTTAAATACAGCTCAAATAGCCATGAGAGATGAATACGAGATAACATGCCCTGAAATTGATTTTTTAGCAAAAGAAGCTAGTGGTATGTCATTTGTATTTGGGGCTAGAATGATGGGGGGAGGATTTGGAGGATGTACTTTGAACTTGCTAAAAAAGAATGAAGTTGCTCAATTTGAGGAACAAATTACTTCAGCATATGAAAAAGAGTTTAGTATTTCACCAGAAATAATAGAAGTACACCCATCTACTGGTGTACAAGATCTTTCCTAACTTTTTTTGAGTTTTATAAGTAATACTCTTCCAAAGAGTAGAGGATGTCAAACTTGCTAATTAAGACCACTTTTATGGCACTGTTACCATTTGCATAAAACTCACAACCTATTGGTGTACAAATTCGGTATATTTCAGGTCGATTGTGTTTTTAATACATTATTAACTGATTCGAATAGATATTCATGTACAAAAAATATTACTTGTCAGTGATGACAACCATGCTGATTGCAATCAGTGCAATTGGCCAGGCGCCCAAAAAGTATAATTCTTCAGAAATACAACAGAAATTACAAAAACTAAATGTACTCGGTACCGTGTTGTATGTTGCTGCTCACCCAGATGATGAGAATACTAGATTGATTGCCTATTTTGCTAATGAAGAGAAAATGCGTACTGCTTATCTCTCAGCTACTAGGGGAGATGGGGGGCAAAATTTAATTGGCCCTGAAATTCGAGAAAAACTAGGGATTATAAGAACACAAGAATTGTTAGCTGCCAGAAGGACTGATGGAGGCCAACAGTTTTTTTCTAGAGCGAATGATTTTGGTTATTCGAAGCACCCTGATGAAACTTTTAATATATGGGATAAAGAAGAAGTGCTCAAAGATTTTGTTTGGGTAATCAGAAAATTCAGACCAGATATCATGGTTACTCGTTTCAATGAAACTCCTGGTGTAACACATGGACATCATACTGGCTCGGCGATTCTGGCAAGAGAGGCATTCAAACTAGCAGGAAGGTCAGATGTTTACCCAGAACAATTGAAATATGTAAGGCCATGGCAACCTAAGAAAATATTTTGGAATACAAGCCCTTTCTTTTTTAGACGGAGTGGACAAGAGTTTGATACAACAGGTGTGAAAACTGTGGATGCAGGGGCATACAATGCCCCATTAGGATTATCCTATCCAGAGATTGCGGCAACTAGTAGAAGCATGCATAAAAGTCAAGGTTTCGGTTCTACTGGTAGAAGAGGTAGATCTATCGAATATTTGAAACAATGGGAAGGAGAGAATAAAGGAGATATTTGGGATGGAATTGATACGGGTTGGTCAAGAGTTGCTGATAGTAAAACAATTCAATTAAGTATAGAGAAAGCCATAAATGAATTTGATGCAGTTAAACCATATTTAATTACTCCCTACTTATTGGACGCCCTTAAAGGATTAGAATCCCTGAAAGATCCATTTTGGAAGGATATTAAAACTGAGGAAATTAAAGAGGTATTAAAAGGTTGTTTAGGCTTATATTTCGAGGCTAAAGGAGAAGACTTCGCTTTTGTTCCGGGTGATTCTATTAACATTACCTATGAACTTATTAATAGATCTCCAATAAAAGTAACGGTGAATAATATCTACTTAAATGAAATAAGAGGTACAGGCATAAGATTGACTCAAAAATTAGAAAATAACAGGCCTTTTACTAATGAACAAGTATTATTGGTGCCTAAAAACTTCAAATTAACCAATCCATATTGGTTAAATGATAAAGGTTCTTTAGGTATGTATACAGTGAAAGACCAAAACCAAAGAGGGAAGCCTCAGAATGATCCAGCTATCTCAGCAACTTATGAGCTCACAGTAGAAGGGATGCCTATTTCATTTTCCTCTCCCGTAATCTATAAAAGGACTGATCCAGTGGATGGAGAAGTGTATAGACCTTTAGAGATTACCCCTCCAGTCTTTACAAATTTAGATACTGAAGTATTATTGTTTAGTAGTAATGATCAAAAAGAAGTAACAGTTACTGTTACAAGTGGCCAAAATAATGTGAAAGGTAGAGTGAAGCTCGGGGCGCCATCATCGTGGAAAATTAGCCCTGCCTATTATGATTTTGATTTGAAATCCAAGGGCGAACAGGCTACTTATCAATTTAAAATAACTCCGCCTACTAGGCAAAGTAAAGACGTATTAACTGTTTCTGCAGTTTTGAATGGTGTAGAGTATGACAATGGCCTATCAAGAATAGTTTATGATCATATTCCTGTACAGGCAATTTATACGCCTTCTACTGCTTCATTGGTTAAAGTGAACATCAAAAAGAAAGGAAGCCTAGTTGGATACATTATGGGAGCTGGAGATGATATACCCAATAACCTAAGACAAGTTGGATATCAAGTAGATTTGCTTAGTGAAGGAGATATCTCAGTTGATGCATTGAAGCGTTATGACGCAGTGATTTTGGGTGTAAGAGCATTAAATACGGTGGGTTGGTTAAAGTTTAAAATGCCTATTTTACACAAATATACAGAAGAGGGAGGTAACCTAATTCTACAATATAATACAAGCTTCCGATTAGTAACTAATGAATTCTCCCCCTTTCCGTTAAAATTATCAAGAGATAGGGTTACTGTAGAAGAAGCGCCTGTTAGGATCTTGGCGCCTGACCATCCAGTTATGAATTCCCCCAATAAAATCACTCAAAAAGATTTTGATGGATGGGTTCAAGAAAGAGGTCTTTACTTTCCAAATGAATGGGATGAAAAATTCACACCAATATTATCCTCTAACGATCCTGGGGAGCCAGAAAGGAATGGAGGTCTGCTAGTGGCTAAGTATGGTAAAGGCTATTATATCTACAGTGGTTATTCATGGTTTAGGGAATTACCTGCTGGTGTACCGGGAGCTTATAGAATCTTTACAAATTTAATATCATTAGGCAAGTAACCAAGCTATATGGATCAAGAAGAAAATAAACCTCCATTTTTAGAAAGTTGGAAGAACATTTATATGCTTATTTTAGGTAACCTGATATTTATGGTTCTACTCATGTATCTTTTTTCTAAATCCTTTATTTAGTAGATGAACAGTTTAGATCTTTTCATTTTGTTTTCCACCCTCTTCGGTATTGTAGCATATGGAGTTTGGAAAACAAGACATAGTAAAGGGATAGAAGGCTATCTTAAAGGAGATGGGACCATGAAGTGGGGAGCCATTGGTTTATCTGTGATGGCTACTCAAGCTAGTGCAATAACCTTTATATCTACCCCAGGGCAAGCCTATGATAGTGGAATGGCTTTTGTGCAGAATTACCTTGGATTACCTATTGCTTTAGTGATTATTTCAGCAGTATTTATTCCTATTTATTATAAATTAAAAGTATTTACAGCTTACGAGTACCTTGAATCTAGATTTGATCTAAAAGTAAGGTTATTAGGGGCTTTTCTTTTTCTTTTACAAAGAGGTTTGGCAGCAGGTATCACGATCTACGCACCAGCCATTATTATTTCTACCATATTAGACTGGAACCTTACATTAACCATTCTATTGGTAGGAGTTTTGGTGATCATTTATACATATTCTGGTGGAACGCGAGCAGTAAGTATAACTCAGAAGCATCAGATGACAGTGATACTGATTGGTATGTTGGCAGCGTTTGCAATGATTGTATATTACTTGTCACCTTATGCATCATTTGGAGAAGCTTTGTCACTAGCAGGTGCTTTAGGTAAAACAGAAGCAATAGATTTAGATTTTAGTTTTGAAAAAAGGTACACTGTGTGGTCAGGTTTAACAGGAGGACTGTTTTTGGCACTGTCTTATTTTGGAACAGACCAATCTCAAGTTCAACGATATATTGGAGGAAAGAATATCACCGAAAGTAGAATGGGGTTAATGTTTAATGCAGTGCTGAAAATCCCTATGCAGTTTTTAATCCTACTTATGGGGGTGATGCTTTATATATTTTATGTTTTTTATACCCCACCATTACATTTTAATGAGCAGACAGTAGCACAAATTGAAACATCAAGTAAAAAAGACACCTTTGTAGAGATGAAAGCTAATTTTGACCAATTATTAATTGATCGTAAAAATGCTGCTAGTAATTTTGTAAGCAAAGAAGGAGGAGAAAAAGCCTTAGAAGAATTTAAAGCATTGGATGTTAAAATTAATGAGAATAGAGATTCCTTTAAAAATTTAGTGGCTGAGTTTGACAGCAGCATAAAGACAAAAGATTCGGATTATGTTTTTCTTACATTCATATTAAATTATCTACCTCATGGCCTTATTGGCCTATTGATAGCAGTAATATTCTCAGCTGCAATGTCTTCTACTTCTTCAGAATTAAATTCGCTGGCATCTACTACGGCAATAGACTTTTATAAACGTGTCCTGAATAAGAACGGAAGCGATAAAGATTTTTTAAAAGCCTCTAAAATGCTGACATTAGCTTGGGGAGTTATTGCAATTATATTTGCTATCATAGCCAATAATGCAGAAAACCTGATAGAAGCAGTTAATATAATTGGCTCTATTTTCTATGGTACCATCTTAGGTATTTTTTTGGTTGCCTTTTTCTTTAAAACTGTTAGGGGAAATGCTGTGTTTATTGCAGCAATACTGTCTGAGATCATCGTATTGGTATGCCATACTTTAAATGAATTAGAGATTTTGAATGTTAGTTATCTACTATACAATGTGATTGGTTGTGGACTAACAATTATATTGAGTCTCATATTACAATTATTCTTTAAGAATGAAAAAATATAAGTGGGGTATAATTGGGCTAGGTAAAATTGCTAAAAAATTTGCCAGTGACCTGAGTTTGCTACTCAATGCTGAATTATACGGAGTAGCTTCAAGATCTGTTGAAAAAGCTGATTTGTTTGCGGAACAATTTTCAGCCAAGAAATCGTACGGAGATTACTTATCTCTTATTCAAGACCAAGAGGTTGAGATTATTTACATTGCTACTCCACATGCGATGCATTATGAAAATACAATTTCCTGTTTAAAGCATAAGAAAGCTGTATTGTGTGAGAAGCCAATGAGCCTTTCATTGGACCGTGTGGAACACATGATAGAATTAGCAAGGATCAATCAAACCTTCTTGATGGAAGCACTTTGGACTGCTTTTATGCCACATTTCCAATATGTGCAAGAGCTAGTAAGGAGTGAGAAATATGGTAAAATATTGAATTTAAAATCTGATTTCGGTTTTAGAGCAGCTTACAATCCCGATAAAAGATTATTCAATAAATCATTAGGTGGAGGAAGCCTTATGGATGTCGGTATTTACCCAGTTTTTTGTGCCCTTTCTTTATTAGGATTTCCAATTGATGTTCAAGCTTTAGCCAGTTTTAGTGAAAGTAAGGTGGATTCGCAGATGGCGGCTTTATTAAAATATGATGATGGAGTAATTGCTAATATTGAATCTAGCCTGATTCATAAAACACCTACAGAATCAATTTTGTATTTTGAAGAAATTACTGTTAAAATGAATGCGAGGTGGCATGAACCTTCTAGCCTTACTATTTATCATGAAAATGAAGAAGAGGTGCTTACTTTTGATACAAAAGGACTCGGTTATCATTATGAAGCTGCCGAAGTAATGAAATGTTTAGATGAAGGATTATTAGAATCTGAAAAAATGAGTTGGAAAAAAAGTATAAATTTAGCTAAGCTGATCGATCAGATTAAAAAAGAGGTAAAATTGCATTATTAAATAATTAATTTTTGTTTAAGTAATGTTATCAGAAATTAAATTTCAAAAACGTCTATAATACGGTTAATATTTTTCTATCAAATGATAGAAGAACTCATTTTAGTTGATTTTTGGGAAATTCTTTTGACACTCTTTGTTTGGTAATTACCCCTTTTTTCGCTATTATAGCATATAATTAGTATGCAAGACTACTAATTTGTTTTGCTAACCAAATCTAGAGCAGCTATTTACAAAATATTAGTAGTTGCCAACCTAACACGAAAAAGACAGGTATACCTGTCTTTTTTTATTATACCCAATTGAAATACAGGTTAAAAAGCATAAAAAAAGGCATGCTAGAAGCATACCTTTCATTTTAATCCCTAAGGGATATTAATATTCCACTGGTCGAGCATCTCCACTCTTCTGCGAGCCCGTAGCTTTCTCAGCAGAGGCTCTGGGTTAGGGTTGGTTCATTGGTTAAATGAACAATTATTTCTTTTTCCACTCAGCAATTGAATTATTATTCAATCTTACGTAATCAGAATTGTTAGCTGCTTGGGCTACTTTTTTACTTTGCTCAGCAGTTTTAATAGCTTCTTTGTATTTTCCTAGTTCTGCTTGAATCAATGATTTAGTCCTGATCATCCAAAACGCTTCTGGCCTGATTTGAACAGCTTTATCAATCCATACCAATGCTTTGTCTAAATCTTTTTTAATGCCTAAATAATAAGAAGCAGAAGAGAAGTAATTCCCAGCTAATGCAGCTTCTGGATTCTCCGCAAATCTTTCTATTTGTCCGATAACACTGGCATCAGTATCTACAGTGATTTTAATAGGAACAATAGTCTTATCCCACATTAATTTAATTGTAGCACTTTTATCAGTCATATCATTGATGTCAATAGTGAATGATTCAACCGCCCAGCTATTATTCATTGGATTTACAGTAAATCTTGTCAATTCATTTGATTTATCATAGGCGGCTACATTACCACCAATAGATAGATCCTTGTAAATCATAATTGTCCAGCTACTTTTACCTGGCATAGAGTAGATGGCATACGTTCCAGCTTTTACTTCTTTTCCTTCTAGCTTCACATCATCGCTAAAAGTGATTTTAGTGGCAGCATTAGCTCCTGTTCTCCAGATTTGTCCAAATGGGACCAAGGCACCGAAAATGTCTCTTCCTTTTTTACCAGGACGAGAATAATCAACAGTTACATCAACCAAACCAACTGTCTGAGTTAACTTAGCAGAAGGGCTTGGTGCAGGTGTTTCTATGCGTTGGCTATAGGCGCTTCCTGTCACTAGTAAAAAAAGGAACAATACAACTAATTTGGATTGTTTAAATTTTAACATCATTTCTTAGATTTGTTTTGTATATCAAAGATTAATTCTGCTCAAACTTAATGCAATAGTGAGAAAACTCAATAAAAATTTTTACTTACGAGAGGATGTCGTACAAATTGCGAAAGAATTAGTAGGAAAGAAACTCTATTCAAATATTAATGGGCAAGTTTGCGGTGGAATCATCGTTGAGACTGAAGCTTACAATGGCAGAACAGATAAAGCCTGTCATGCTTATTTAAATAAGAATACTAAAAGGACTCAAATAATGTTCGGAGAAGGTGGAATGACTTATGTATATATTTGTTACGGCATACATAAAATGTTCAACATAGTAACGAATATGGCTAACTTAGCAGATGCTGTATTGATTAGGGCGATTGAACCCTTAGCGGGTGTTAATTACATGGAGATAAGGAGAAATATAAAATCTAATAAAGTAGCGCTGACTTCTGGTCCAGGTAATTTATGCAAAGCAATGGGAATAGATTTAATGCATTATGGTACGGACTTATCTGGGAATGTCATTTGGATAGAAGAAAATGAAGGAAAAATATTTGAAGTAGAGGCTCGCAAAAGGGTAGGGGTTGATTATGCTGGAAGGGATAAAGATCTACCATGGAGGTTTATTATGAAAGGAAATAAATGGGTAAGTAAAAGAAATTTTGGATTATGAGTATTGCGATTATAGCACCTACCAGAGATACTTCTATTTGGGTGGATCAGTTAAAAAAACTTGATTCATCATTAAAAGTTGAAGTTTATCCAGAGATTGAAGATCCTGATAAAATAACTTGCGCTGTAGTATGGCTTTACCCTCATGGTGAGTTAAAAAGATATATTAACCTTAAGATTATCTGCTCAATGGGCGCAGGAGTTGATCATATTTTGAAAGACAATAATTTACCCAAAGTCCCCATTACAAGAGTGGTGAGTGAAAGGTTGGCTTTTTCAATGAATACCTATGTGGCAATGGCTGTATTGAATTATCATAGGAAAATGGATAAATATGTTGTTGACCAGCAGAACAAACAATGGGATCAAGCTGCTTTTCCTGAGAGGGATTTAAAAATAGGGGTTTATGGATTTGGTTATTTGGGTTGTCAAATTGGGATGACTTTAAGAAACTTAGGGTTTGAAGTCCATGGTTTTAGCAGGAGTAAGAAATTAGTGGAAGGTATCAATACATATGGGCAAGAAGATGAATCTCTATTTTTACAAAATATCAATGTATTAATTGGTGTATTACCTATGACCGGTTTAACAAAAGGTATTTTTTCAAAACAATTATTTAATAAGTTGAAACAACCTACTTATTTCATAAATGTTGGAAGAGGGAACCAGCAAATTGAAGACGATATAGTTGAAGCTATTGATGAAGGAATATTGACTGGGGCTATGTTGGATGTATTTATGAAGGAACCACTTGATAAATCAAGTAAACTTTGGGATCATCAGAAGATCACCATCACGCCTCATATAGCTGGTATTACTAATCCAGATGCAGCAGTGCCTCAGATCTACAAAAACTATATTAGAATGACAAATAATGAGCTTCTGCTAAATGAAGTAAACCCCGAAAATGGTTATTAGTTTTACAACAATAGAAACCGATAAAAGAATATCAAATATGTAAAAAAATTACTAATACACTGCTTGTAATATCTCTTAATGAATCCTGATATTAATAAAAGTAAAATTATTCTAGTAGTTTAAAAATATAAGTGAATTTTTTTAGTTACATAAATATCAAAATATTTCTATAATGAAATTTTTATACTCATTATTGCTCATTTTATGCTCATTTTATGCTAATGCGCAATTTGATGTTTACTCCCCTGCACTTCCTTTTACAGATGCTATTAATTCCAAGTATTATGAGAAGTCACCTATTTTACATCCAAACGGCAATCAACTTTATTTTGTAAGGTGTAATGACCCATCAAATATGGGTGGAACTATAGATCAAGGAGATATTTGGTATAGCCAGATAGATAGTTTGGGTTATTGGAAGCCACCTGTAAATGTGGGCTCTCAAATTAACAATAAGGGAATCAATACTATTATTGGTTTTTTAAACCAAGGAAAATACATGGTGTTGGCCGAGCAATATGGAGATAAGGCACAGTTTGCGCCAAAAGGAATTTCTATCAGTGAGTTTAGAAATGGAAAATGGCAGAAACCTATCAACTTAGATATTCCCTATTTTGTCAAAAAGTCAAATTATATCAATGGGTCTGTTTCTTCAGATGGAACCACTTTAATACTTTCACTTCAATCATTCGGTTCTTATGGGGTAGAGGATTTGTATGTAAGTGAATTACAGAGAAGTGGAAAATGGGGAGAGTTGAAAAACCTTGGAAATACGATCAATACACCATTTCAGGAATTAACAGGATACCTATCTACGAATAAAGATTATTTGATTTTTTCTTCTAACGGCCATCCAGGTATTGGCAGTTTTGATATATGGGTAAGTAAAAGAAGAGGAAATGGATGGAAAAAATGGGAGAAACCTGTTCTGTTAAATGATTTTGTTAATAGCCAAGGATCAGATTTTGATTTTCATTACTTACCCAATAGTGAATATGGTTTCTTTACTTCTACAAGGAATAGTGATGGATATGGAGATATTAAACAAGTAAAAGTTCAACAGGATACTTTAGCTAAAAAGGTTACTATGAGATTGGCTGTTAATGAATACAATTTCAAGGGGAAAGTAACTGACGCTAAATCAGGTAGGCCATTAGATGCAAATTTGGTCTTTAATCAGAAAAAGACCAGGCAAAGCAGTGAATTGAATGCTTCTGTATTTGGTGAATTCAGCCTAATTGTTGAGGACGATGAATTCATTGAAATAGTAGTAGATAAAGTGGGGTATTTACCTGTTGATTTTTCTGTGGATATTGCTTCATTGTCAGAAGACAGTATCTTTCAAGTAAAACTAGAGCCTCTGAATGTAGGTAATAAGGTTAAGCTGGATCACATTTTGTTTGAAAGAGCCAGTGATGAATTTCTTTCAGGGTCAGAGACACAATTAGATTTACTAGTCAGAATGATGAAGGAAAACCCTAAAGTTAAAATTTTCTTGGAGGGTCATACAGACAGAACTGGAAATGCCAAATTAAGTATTATTCTCTCTCAAGAAAGAGTAGATGCTGTTAGATCTTATTTAGTATCTCACGGAATAAAAGGTTCGAGGGTTAATGGAAAAGGTTTTGGAGGAACTAAGCCAATTGCAGATAATTCTGATGAGGAGACCAGAAAACTAAACAGAAGGGTGGAGTTTAGAATTACTGCTAATTGACCTAAATTGATATTAAACCTTCAATTGGTGAAAATGGAATAAGACTAAAAATAAAACATCAGTAATATTATAAGAAAAATTATATGTCTTCAAATACAGATAAAACGGCTATTATCATAACAGTATCTTTGTTAATATGTCTTTTTGGAGCCTTGTTATATCATAATACTAAATACTTGAGTATTCATATTCTTGGTAAAAAGAAAGAATTTCAAATAACCAGCAGCTTTTATCGACCTGTAAAACTAAAGCATAGAAAAAATTATAGCGATGAGCCTTTTACCCACGTAGTAGACTATTTTGTAGACTTTGATGGTATTACTTATGAAGTTTTTTCTGAAGCTGAAATAGCCAATAATAAAAAATTGGACGGAACTCCATATTACAAAGAAAGGATAGGTGAAAATGTGATGCTATATTACCTTGATCACGTAGGTATAAGTGAGGGAGACAATAGAAATTTAAACTTTAATATTGGATTATTCTTTTTTTTAGTGCTTATGGAGTTTGCTTTGATTATGGGTCTAAAAATACAATTTTTCACAAAAAAGAATTATTAAGCAGAGCTCAATTTTAAAAAGTATGTATAGGAGGACTTAGAGCAGTCTTGAAAGATTTTTTGACGCAGTGGAGCTGGGATAACAGTTCTTGCTGTTTGAAATCGCTCTCGGAGCGATTGAAGAGATCGCCAGGCAAAAGCTTGTAAATGAGCCAAATATGTGAGTTAAAAGCTTAGAAATTGAAAAAAATATTAATCGAGTTCAGAGTACTAAAACAGCCTTCAATTTTAGCCCGCATTTCTATACTTGGGCAAAGTAGCAAAAAGGAGCTTACTTGTTACTAGCAGTCATGTCAAAGCCTATGAATATTATCCTTATTCGTGTTATTTATGATAAACCATGACCTCGCTTAGTAAGCAATTGATCTACTAAGTTTTATGATGAAAAACTTAAGAATTGACATAGCCAAAATTTGAGTAATATCAATTTTACTCCACGGAATCGATTACGTTGATGGCCAACCGTTTAGCTTTTCTGATAATTATCTCTCTGACCCGGCACCCCAAATTATTCTGGCTAAAACAGAGATGCTCGCTAGCAGAATAAAAAAAGTAGAATATCTAGAAGGGTACTCTACTTTTTTTAAGTTAGAAATAATGATTGTTAGTACCCTATTGCTTGACCATATCCTCTAGGGTCTGAGGCACCTTCAAGAGATCCATCCGGCAATACTAAAATACAATTCATTCGGCCAATTCCCCCTCTTTTTTCCATAGATTGTCCATACCCTTCCAAGTTTTGTATGACTTCGTCTGATAGGCCTCCACCTTCATAGAGTATTCTATCAGGTAGCCATTGATGATGAACTCTAGGAGCAGTAATAGCCTCTTGCATGCTCATGTCATGATCTATAACATTTAGTATTGTTTGGTAAACAGAGGTGATTATAGTAGATCCTCCAGGTGTACCTACAACCATTGCGAGTTTGCCGTCTTTTTCAAGTAGTGTAGGAGTCATAGAACTCAGCATTCTTTTTTCGGGCTGAATAGAATTAGCTTCTGCTCCAACTAAGCCAAACATATTGGGTACGCCTGGTTTAGCACTAAAATCATCCATTTCATTATTTAAGAAAAAGCCCGCACCTTTAACCATTACTTTGTTTCCAAAATAACCATTTAATGTGGTTGTAATAGATACAGCCCCTCCTTTATCATCTACTACAGAAAAATGGGTGGTCTCTACACTTTCTATAATATCAACCTTACCTTCTTTAATTTCTTCGGAACGGGTTGCTTTATCAGCAATTATACTCGAAAACCGTTCGTCATTATATTCATCACTTAATAGCATGGTTACAGGAACTTCATAATAGTCAGGATCCCCCAAGAAAGTAGCCCTGTCGGCATAAACCCTTCTTTCCAGCTCAGTCATGAGATGAATGGTTTTAGCACTGTTATGTCCGAATTCACCAAAGTCATACTTTGAGGCACCTTGTAACAACTGAAGTAATGCAATACCTCCACTACTAGGTGGTGGCATAGAAATCACTTTATAACCTTTATAACTGCCAGTAAGGGCATCTCTCCATTTTGCTTGATAACTTTCAAGGTCATCTTGGCTAATAATTCCATTTCCTCTATTCATCTCGGCCAATATTTGATTGGCTACTACTCCCTTATAAAAACCGTCTCTGCCTTTATCTCGGATGAAACTTAAAGTTCCTGCTAATTCTTTGTGATAAATCGTATCTCCTGCTTGCCAAGAGGTCTCTTTGATAAAATAATTATGGCTATCTAAATCATACTTTTTAAAAAGCTCTTGGTATTTATTGTAATTTTCAGCGTCTTGTTCATACAATATTACACCATTAGATGCCAAGTCTATTGCTGGTTGAATCAGTTTTGCTATTGGAAATGATCCATATTTTTCATGTAACTTAAACATGCCATCTACAGAACCTGGTACCCCGGCTGCTTTATGGCCTTCTGTACTTAATTTAGGGATTACATTTCCATCAGCATCTAAATACATATCTTTATGGGCGCTTTTAGGTGCTTTTTCCCGAAAATCTAAAGAGCCAACATTGCCGTTCTCTTCTCTAAAAACTGCAAAGCCCCCGCCTCCTATGTTTCCTGCTACAGGGTAGACAACAGCAAGGGCAAACTGCATGGCAATAGCAGCATCAAATGCATTTCCTCCGCTTTTAAGTATGTCTTTTCCTATTTGTGAGGCTAAAGGATGTGCTGAAGCTACCATAGCTGACTGTCCTATGCTACCTCTTTCCTTTTTTGCTTGGTGCTCGGTATGAGAATTATTACTGGTTTTTTCACATGCAAGGCCTAAAAACAGGATGCATAACAAGGCAACATATTTCATGAAATGTAGGTTTAGTTATATCTTTTTTTAACAGTCTTTACCCTTTTTCTATATTTATCTTTTTTAGGGTTAAAAGGCCTCTTTCTTCGAATAGGCTGTACCGTCTTTACTGAATGTGATCTTTGCTGACAACCAGATAGAAGATCACTACACAAAACTAGAAGCATAAGTACAAGTATCCTTAAAAACACGCCTGAAGATAGAAATTTCATACCGGAAAATTAAGCATTGTTGTTATCAATATTATACGAAATATGTATAAACATATTGCACTACAACAATCAACTTGTTAGTTTATGCGACATGCCTCCAGATATTTCTATATCATCAGCACCTATAAAATCATATGATATTCCTCTCAGTTTCGCCGTAAACTTAAAGTCTTCCAATGTTTCTACTACATCATGATCAATGAAATCAGCTTTTGTTAAATCAAAAGTTACATGTGCCCCATCTGGAATAGTACCTAGTTTATTTCTTATACTAGCTTTATTTATGAATGAGGCATCTTTTTTAATTTTCAATATGTAATTAGAATCATCTTTTTTCTCTACATCAACTGCTTTTCGGACGTTTGTCCTGAATACATAAAAAACGCCAACAATAATACCCACGATAATCCCTCTTAGTATATCTGTTGCCATGATAGCAGTGATGGTAACAATAAACGGGACGAACTGTGACCACCCCTTATCCCACATTGATTTAATAAGAGAAGGTCTCATTAACTTAAAACCCACTAATAAGAGAATTGCAGCTAATGAAGCTTTAGGAATAAAATTCAGATAACGAGCTAGAAACAGTACACTAAACAACAATAAGAAACCATGAACAATTGCAGATACTTTAGTTTTTGCACCTGAGTTTACATTGGCAGAACTTCTGATAATTACAGCAGTAATGGGTAGTCCTCCTATCATTCCTGAAATGAAATTTCCAATTCCTTGAGCTATTAATTCTCTATTGGGTGGCGCAATTCTTTTATATGGATCTAATTTGTCTACGGCATCTAAACTAAGTAAGGATACTAAACTGGCTACAATAGCAATGGTAATGGCGGTAATCCAAACTTGACTATTTCCTATTTGAGAAAAATCAGGAAATGTCAAAAAGGATGATATTTCACTTGCATTGTTAATAATATCTATTTTTACCAGATGATTTCCAGACAAAAATAATGAAAGTTGACCTGGATAAAGTACGTTATTTATGAATACTCCTAACAGCACAACAATCAAAGCCCCGGGAACAATTTTTGTCCATTTCATTTTAGTCATGAAATTACTTTGCCAGAAAACTAAAATAACCAGAGAAATTACCGCTATTAAAATAGCACCATAAGCTCCTGCGGCATTATTCAATAGATTATTGATCGCTTTTAATATTTCACTGAATGTATTTTCACCATCATGTTGAAAAAAAGAAAGTTCCCCTTCAAAATCCTCATCATAGCCCAAGGCATGCGGGATTTGTTTTAAAACTAGTGTTAGCCCAATACCAGCAAGCATCCCTTTGATAACAGCCGAAGGGAAGTAATGGCCTATAATACCTAACCTTACAATTCCAAATACAAATTGGAGGACACCTGCAATAGCAACCGACAGTATAAATTCTTCAAAACTACCTAAGTCTGTAATTGCACTAGCAACTATGGTAGCAAGACCTGCAGCAGGTCCACTAACAGATAAGTGGGAACCACTCACGAAGCCAATGACTATCCCACCGATTATCCCAGCAATTATACCGGCAATAGGAGGCGCTTCTGATGCGAGGGCAATGCCTAAGCAAAGTGGGAGTGCTACTAAAAATACCACAAGACCAGCAGGTAAATCTGATGCTAAATTCGAAAAAATAGATAATTTATTTTTTGACATGAATAATATTTAAAATAACAATTTGATGCTAAGGAATAAAGCTAAAATAACAATGATGAGACAATCTTACCTAACATAGGATTGATATTTTTTTAAAAAAAAGGTGAATTGTAACAATTAGCTTGTTTTGAGGGGTATTTTACTCATTTTTTTATTATCATGAGATATACATTGTATTTTTAATAAATATGATAATCTTTTCTTTATTAGACTTTTATAATAATTACTTTTTTTATATATTTAAGCACAGGTATTTAAATCATTAAAATTCAGCGAGTTAATGGGAGTAGCACAACAAAAAGTTGAACTAGAGCAAGACGTAATTAAACGTCCTTTTGGATATAGGGTTTACCGCATAAAAGGAGTTGATAAAGCAATCATTGCTCGTAAAGGAGGCCCTTCTGCTGATCAGGTTAAAAATGCCGATTCTTATAAAGAATTGAGAAATAACCAGAAAGAATTTGGAGTTGCTTCTATGCTCGCTAAGACTCTTAGAAATAGTTTAACTACTGATATGTCTTCTATTTGTGAAACATATGTGTCTGGTAAGTTAACGGCTCAATTTAGGAATCTAGCAAAACTGGAAGAAGGAAAAACAGGTACTAGACCATTGGTAGTTAGTAAGCACGGACATTTATTGAATGGGTTTGAATTTAACCCAGAGAGACCCTATACCAGTGTGTTTGATACCAAGTTTTTCGTGAAAAAAAGTGAACAAAAAGGAAAAGTAATACTACATTTCCCTGCTTTTATTCCTGAGAAGACATTCCTTTACCCTGAAGGGGCTACTAATTTTAAAATTAATGCAAGCTTAGTTTCTTTGTCTGATTATCAGTTTTCAGATATTGATAACTGCTATTATCCATCATGTGAAGATGATCATGGTAAGTCAGGATCTTTTGAAAGTAACATGCTGCCCATCTTAAAAATATCTACAGAGCCTATTACAACTCATATATCTTTGAACAACGGGAAACCATTGGATGAAAATACAGGGGTGTTTTTAATTATGGCGATTCGATTTTTTAAATATCAAAATGGAACATTTGAGCACTTGAATAAAGCAGGTGCTATGCAAATTCACAATTTAGGATAACCTTTCCCCTCTAAGTGTGTTATTATCATATGCCTATGATAATACTTCCTACGAAAAATGAATTAGAGAATTACAGATCAATTGGTGATGCGGGTTTTAGTCAGGCAGTATCAAAATTTAATCATCAAGACCTAAGTGTTTTTTGGACGCTTAAAGATAATCAAGCACTGTTGGAGTTGCTGGAAAAACCAAAATTTCAATCGTTAGCTAACTATGCTGGTCAACTACCCATTTGGGTAAATTATGAGCAATTAAACCAGTCTGAAGATTTTTTTCAGGAGAAGATGTTTGACCTCATGATGATGCTTGGCCTAGTGTCACTTCCCTATTGCTATGGAGGCGCAGACGGAGCGAAAGTACTCATTCAATCAAAACGAATTACTGAAAATATAGAACAAAGACTTATGGAAACGGGGGGGTTTGTACTTGATGTCTGTTCCCCCCAAGCATTTGAAGGCCATGGTAAAGGGTTTTTAGCCTGTATAAAAGTACGGTTTATTCATGAATTTATTAGGCAAAAACTATTGACTAAAGAACAATGGAATAGCACTGTTCATGGGTTTCCAGTAAATCAATTGGATCAGGCAGGAACTAACCTTTCTTTCTCTTTGATAGCCATCAGAGCCATTAGAAATATAGGAATAAACATTTCAGATAAGAAGGCAAATAGTTATTTACATAGATGGAACGTGATTTCTTCTCTTATAGGGCTGTCAGATCAGTTGATAGCACCCGATATGAAGACTGCTAGCCAATTAGCATCTGTGATAGAGAAGTATCAATTTAGAGCTTCTGAAGAAGGTAGTATTTTGACTAATAGTCTATTAGCTTTTATGAGGAAACAGGAAGGAATTGAGAAAATATCGAGTATTTTGCCTATTTATATGGCTTTTTTATTAGGGCCTAAAATTGCCAATTACATAGGGTTGCGCCACGACTCCCGAAATTTTATCTTTGAATTTAATGGGGTTTATAATCAGATGAAAGAATTTGCAAGCTGGTTACCAGGACAGCAATCTCTGATCAGTAGTAATGGGAAAGAAGCAAGTAAACAAATGAGTAAACTGCCTTTTTTAATTGATTAGCTTGCTATTGTTAAAAGTGTGCAATTGAAATACCATTTGTTAGACATCTGCTGTTAAAAAAAATACTAATAGCAATTTAGGTATAAAGAGCATATTAGATTTTGTAGGTAATTTTTTATTGAAGAAGATGGAGCTGCCAAGATGAGGCCACCTTGATTAAAGAATGAATTTCTATCGGTGCTAGAAGGAGGCTTTTTAACGCACTGCAATGAAAAATTAACAGGAAGATAAACGGTGTTTATATCTAAATTGGTATAACTTATGAGGTCATGTAAATTCAATAGGAGTGTTTATGAAATACTTAGCTATATTATTTATCTATTTATGTGTCCAAATAAACGCATTTGGACAAAAGGAAGAAGCAAAAAGATATTACAATAGTGGATTCAATGCATTTAATAATGGATTATTAAAACTCTCTAAACAATATATTGATAGTGCTTTGCAATTAAACGAATGGTATCTTGATGCTATATTCCTCAGGGCCAATTTGCATGAATTACAAGGAGAAACAGTAAAGGCGATTGCTGATTATGAGAAAATAGTTTTTAAGGACAAAGGTTATCTCGAAGCTTACCTATCTAAAAGCTTGCTTTATTATCAAAGAAAAAACTATGAAGCTGCATTAGAAGGCCTCAAAGCCATTGATAGATATAAGGGGAGTCATGAAACACAAGCAGTATTATTTAAAAGTAGCGTATTTGGCCCTAATCCTGGAGGAGATGGTCAAATCACTGAAGTTACTACAATAGAAAGCCTAAAGAACGATATTTTGTACCTGAAGTCTTTGGTTTTTAAAGGCATGGGAGAGTACCATAAAGCTAAGAAGATTCTTAATGAATTATTAGATCAAGATAAAAGCCCTGATTATTATGTGCTTTTAGGCTTAACATATGAAGGACTGGTGAAGGGGGATAGTGCAAAATTAGCGTATGAAAATGCATTAAGGGTTGACCCAAAACATTCATCAGCAGCTTATCAATTACAATTAATAGACCCAACCTATGAGCCTTCTGCTGCATTTTTAGAAAATGAGGATTTTCATTATAGTTTGGCTAAAAAGGCCCATGACTATTATTTAGAAGAAGATTACGAATCTGCACTTACTTATTATCATAAGGCCATCAAGATAGGGCCAGGAGTAAGCGACTATTATAGTAATAGAGGGTTGGTATATGAGAAATTGAGAAAATATGAGTTGGCGATAGCTGATTATAGTACCTCTCTAAAAAAAGACAGTCACATGATTGTCAACTACTATCGAATTGGTAATGTAAAAATAAAACAAAAAGCTTATCAGGAAGCAGTAGCTTCTTACAGGCTTTATTTATCTTATGTCCCTGATGATGCAGATATTCATTATAATTTGGGAATTAGTTATTTAAACCTAAAAAAGTATGATGAAGCTTGTTTAAGTATTAAAAATGCGGAAAAATATGGCAAAACTGGAATTGGATCAATTAGAAACAAGTACTGTAATAATCCATAAATTATATTTTGCTAGAAATCAATACTCTTTAAGTGAGGAATGAGATCAAATAATTTTAGTAATTTGAAAATTCCGTAATAATTGAAAAATAATTGTGCAGTGTAAGAAACAGCTAATGTGGAAACAGTAAGAAGAAACCCAGTAAAGTTCTTAAGCTTAAAAAAAGTCATGTAGACCCAGAAATTATATAATACTGTTACAGCAGCATAAACATTGAGTATCACAACTCTTTGTTCTAAAAATAACTCTATAATCGGAAAGAATAATAGGAACAAAAATAATTGGTGTGCAGTAATATAAATATTGAGTACTAAATTCTCTGCATAGTGATGTCCTGTAGGTTTAAAGAAAAAGTATGAGAACAAAGCAAAAATAGGGATGGCTCCTGCATTGTGTATAGTTAAAAACTCAGAAGCATAATCCCAAAAGTCTTGATCGATGAATTTAAGGGCTTCAAAAGGAGCTTCGTTGGCATACCCAACAAATACCTTGAACCTAATAGAAACAATAGCAGCAATGGCTGCCATTACTAATAAATAGCGCATTGGGACGGTTAAACTAAGCCGTTTACCTGCTAAGTAATTATTTAAAGATTTCCCTGGGTATAAGGTCAATGTTTTTATAGTAGAGAAAAAGCCATTTTCTATGTCCAATGAAGAAATGAAGGATTCCTTCATCAAATACTTCATGGTAAACCGTTTGACATCTGCGTTTTGTCCACAATTATTGCAGTACTTACCTTGGAAAATATTTCCGCAGTTTTTACATTTCACTATAGGCCTATCTGTAATTGGGTCTGTTTTCATTCTAAATGGAAAAATAACAAAGTATCAAGGAATTGTGGATAAAATATTAATAGGACTATTTTAAGGTGAAATTACTTTCGCTTTTTATGTTTCTTTTTTGGCTTAGGAGTCTCCGCTTCCTTCAAAAGTGATTTCCAATCATGAGGGTGTTCTTCACTGTAATCTAATGTATGATTGTAATCTTCTTGATTTATTTTTTGTACAGTGATTTTTTGACCGATATAATCTTCTATATCCGTTAAAAGAGGTTTTTCTTCTTCACTACAGAATGCTATTGCCAAGCCTTTTTGAGTGCCCCTTCCGGTTCTACCTACACGGTGTACATAATTTTCGGTTTGCTCGGGAATATCATAATTAACCACTTGGTTCACTCCGGGTACATCTATTCCTCTAGCACTAACATCTGTGGCAATCAAAACTTTCACATGGTTATTTTTAAAAGATTCCATCACTTTTAATCGATCTTTTTGATCTTTTCCCCCATGTATGGTTACTGCTTTAATCTGAACGCGCTCCATGGCTTTAGCAACTCTTTCTGCTCTTACCTGTGTTCTTACAAAAACCAATATTTTTTGATCTTCATTCTCTTTAATCAAGCGCTCAAGAAAAAAACGCTTGTCATCCATTTCAATGAAGGCAACTGAGTGTGTAATGTTTTTAGCTACTGGGTTTTTAGGAGAAATTTGTATTCTAATTGCTTTTCTAACAATGGAATACGCTAATTTTTTGATACGCTCATCAATGGTAGCTGAGAAGAACAAGGTCTGCCTTTGTTTTGGTATTTTAGTAATTACCCCTTTTATGTCATTGATAAAACCAAGGTCTAACATGTGATCAGCCTCATCTAAAATTAATACTTCTACTCGGTCCAAATTTAAATAACCCTGAGAAATTAAATCAAATAACCGACCAGGTGTAGCTACTACAATATCAGTTCCTTTTTCTAATTGCGCAATTTGAGGATCTTGAGCAACACCTCCAACGATGGCACAAGTCTTCACATTAGTCCCTTTGCCTATTGTACGGATAGCCTCATTAATCTGCATTGCTAATTCTCTGGTAGGTACCATGATAAGACACCTGACACCAGAAGGTCTGTCATTTCTTTTTCGTCCTTGTAATAAGTGTATTACAGGAATAGCGAACGAAGCCGTTTTGCCTGTGCCAGTTTGTGCAATTGCTAAAACATCTTCACCATTTAAAATAGGAGGTATGGATTTATATTGAATGTCCGTAGGCTTTTTAAAGCCTAATTTTTCAAGATTCTGTTTAATGTCTGGGGAGATTCGGTAGTCCGAGAACTTCATATGTGCTTGTTAAAATACTAGCAAAGATACTATTAGTCTCAAAAAAGAAGGTAGAAACCTGAGCTCGATTTTAAAAAGTACGCATAGAAGGTCTCCGTCTACGGACCCGGAACAGTTTTGAAAGACTTGCTTATTAATTCCTCTGGTCGGGCATCCTGACTCTTCCGCAAGCGCTGAAGTTTCTTTACGGACTGAGTCTGGGTTAGTTCATTTTGAAACTTGAGAAATCTTCTGAATTTGCCAAATAAAAAACCCTGAATAATCAGGGTTTCTAGTAGTAAAATTTCTGTTGTTGTATAAACTACCTATCCAATATAAGAAATCTCTTTAACGAGAGCTTCATTAAATTGCCTTAAATAGTGCTTTCTAGAATCTGAATGGAGTAAAAAGCTATCCCTCACTCCATTAAAGTGCTTTACTTCTTTAGTAGAGACTAATTTCATAAGGCCCTCAGATAATTTATTTTTAAAATAATCCATTTCCGTGTTGTTTTGACTTACCTCTTGATCATGCATTTTTTCTCTTTGATTTTATAAGATTAAATCCTAGAAATGCTAAGATTATTGTAACTAATAAGGCAAGAATTTTTTTCATTATGTCATTGCTTTCTTATAAGTCAAAAGAAATACAGATACCCCCTAAAAAAAGAATAAAGGAATTTTGATTTTTTTAATTAAAAACCACTTCTGTTGCTTCTGATACTGCAGAAGCACCAAAATAACCAAGAACAACTTCGTTATCATTACTTTTATTGCGAATATTCCCTTTCAATATTCCGGGATTAGTTCCTGATGGAGAACCGAGGCTCGTAGTTTGTCTTCTAAGAAAGCGCAAGAAATTGTATGATTCAACAGTCAATGATTCAAGTCTAACAGTTGCCGTATCATTTTGCATATAACGATAATCTGTTAATTCATTTCTGAAAAAATTCCCGTTGATAAACCTATCAGTTTGCAAAAGGATATCCTCAGGCTCATTAAAGAAAACATGGTTCTTTGCAACACGCCATCGGTAAAAATTCCCCATTTCAATAGGCTCTTGGACAAAAGCCACAGGAAAATAGAAGAACACCTCATCTATTCCTTGATCCTGAATGAAAAAACTACTCTCCTCAATTATAAGTCGTTGTATTTCTGCAACGGGTCTTAAGTTAGCAAAATCAGAAATGTAAGTTTCTCCATTACTTAAAGTAACCTCTACTTGGTATGAAAAGCCTATTCTACCTTCAAAATCAGTTTTGGTATGGTATACTCCTGGAGCAACTTGAGATAAAGTTTCTATGTTAGATTGGTCATCTCTTATGATAATTACTGCATTATTAAGAGGGGTGAAATTAGTTTCACTTTCAAAAGCTACTGATCTAGAAAGTCTTATTTCATGAGGCCCCTCTGTATCATAAACCCACCCATCTATTACCACTAGGTTTTCTTCTACACCAAGATCAGAAATGACGTTTTCACAGCTAATGATAAACAGTAACAATAATAACGATATGGAAAGAACGAGTACCTTCAAAACTTAAAATTATAGGTGACTGATGGAATTGCATCACCGAGAACTATAAATGGAATAATTTCTGTGTTATTAGTCTCCATGCCAGTCTCTCTAAATACTAAAGAAAACACATTGTCTCTACTATAAACATTATAGATTGAGAATGTCCAATAATCTTCCCTTTTTTTGATTTTTTTATTCTTTTTAATTTTGCCTTTTTTTCCTGATAAACGAATGGACAAATCTAGTCTATGGTAATTTGGCAAACGATCTTGATTCCTCGCGGTAAATCGTGGGACTGTAATTCCATTTAATTCAAATTTTGCTGAAGGAAGTGTTGTAGGCTTTCCTGTTACGAAGATGAAATTTGACGAAATACTTAGACGTTTCGAAATTGAATAAATGCCTGTGGCAGAAAACTGATGGGTTTGATCTATATTGGTAGGGAAATAGTCTCCCGAATTAATCTCTAACTCTGGGATTTCATTAGCTACTCTAGTTTCGCTTTTAGAGAGTGCATAACTAATCCACCCTGTAAGCCTACCACTATTCTTTTTAACATACAGTTCTAAACCGTAAGATCTTCCTATACCTGACAGAACTTCTGTTTCTATACGTTCATTTAATAATATATCAGCATTATCCTTGAATGCTAATACATTACGCGAACCTCTATAATATAACTCAGCGCTAGCTTCTATTTTATTATTAAGTAAATTTCTATAGTAACCAAAACTATACTGGTTGGTAATAGAAGGTTCTATGTAAGTATCACTAATCTTCCAAATATCAGTGGGGGAGGGGGTAATTGTATTGCTAATAAGTTGTAAGTATTGGTAATTTCTAGCGTAAGAAGTTTTTAAAAAACTGTTGTTATTTATTTGATAACTTAAAAATGCACGTGGTTCTAACCCAAAATAGCTTTTTACTATTTCTCCATTTTTATAGGTGATTGTATCAACTACAGATTCAGGGCTTCTTGTAGGACTATCATAAATAAAGACTTCATCCTTGCCTATGCTGTGGAAAGATGTTAGCCTAAGTCCTAGGTTATAATTGAGCTGTTTGAACTTACCTTCTTGTTCAAAATACAAATAAGGAGAAATGGCTACTTCTGTGTCTAATTGTATTGGGTTTGTAGAGTTTTCATTAAATAAAGGTAATCTATCACCAGGATTAGATTGGATCGTGTTGAGACCTCCTCCAAAGCTTAGCAGCTGATTTTTATGAAGGAAATAGTTGAAGTCTAATTTGAAATTGTAATTGAAAATCTTTGAAGTTCCTAAAAAACTGCCAGGCTCTCTTTGATCAGTAACACGGTACTGGTATTCACTGAAAACGAGTGAAGTATTTAGAAAAAGCTGATCATTGAAAATATGGTTCCACCTAGACGTTAGGCTCCTGTTTCCCCACCTTCTAAAAGTTTGGAACTGTGTTGATGTTCTGTCATTTCCTACATAGCCTGACAAATAGAATCTGTTTTTGGGATCAGCTTTTAGGTTAATTTTAAAATTAATATCATCAAAATTAGCAGTTGTTTCCCCGGTAGATGTGAAATCAGTAATTCCCAGCACAAATGCAAGTACTGATCTTCTTGCAGAAACTAAAAAAGATAATTTTTCTTTAATAATAGGACCTTCCACAGTAAGCCTTCCTGCTACAAAACCAACACCACCTGCTACGTTGAAGTTTTTGTCATTCCCTTCTCGTTGACGAATATTTATCACAGAGGCATTTCTTCCTCCAAATCTAGCAGGTGGATTTCCTTTAAAGATCTCTACATCATTTACAGATTCCGGATTAAAAACTGAAATAAGTCCAAAAAAGTGATTTGAATTAAAAATAACAGCCTCATCTAAGAGAATGAGGTTTTGGGAAGTGGATCCACCTCTTATATTAATACCATTTGAATCTTCCCCTAGGTTAGTGATGCCTGGTAAAAGTAGAGAACTTTGAAGCACATCTACTTCTCCTAAGAAATAGGGAATATCACTATCTTCATTGAAAGTAAGCTTATTAACACCTGATACAGTCCTAGAAATGTTTTCATTTCGTTGATAACCAGTAATTACTACCTCATCAAGTTGGCCAACGTTTTCTTCTAAAGTAACCTTATAAGTTTGGCTTTCAATGAGATTTAATTTGAGTTGCTGGTTTTTAAAAGAGGTATGCCTAATAGTAAAAGTGTGCTCTCCTTTAGGAACGGTTATGCTAAAAAAACCATAACTATTAGAACTTGAACCGATGTTTGTTTGGGTGGTAATACTAGCACCTATTACTGCTTCTCCATTTTTAATGTTAGTGATAGAGCCACTGAGTGTAATGTATTTTGGAATGGATGGCGTACGGACTTTTCGCTTTTTTGGGGAGATAAAAACTTGGTCTCCTTCTATTTGAAATCTAATACCATTCCCTTGACATAATAAGACTAATAGATCAGTAATTGAATACTTACCTGCAGCTAGAAAAATTTTCTTTTCGAACGGAATTATTTTGTCTTGATAAGACAAAATATAATGCGGCTCTATAAGTTCTATGACTTCACTAACCGTTAATTTTTTGGCATTATCCAACTGTATAAAACCATCTGAGTGTGATTGCCCATTTGACTTAACATATGACAACGTTATAGCGAAAAGTGTGAGTAGCAAGTGCTTTTTCATAGTCAATGCCTAGATAACGCAAAAAAGTACTGTAACGATCTGTTTCGCAACAGAAACCCTAAAAATAGTTTCATTTCATAAAAAATGACATTATTCCCTAACCTTTTTGTCTAAAATATTGAGGCATTGAAATGAAGAAGACTAATTAGTGTCTGTCTATAATATATCTTTCGCCCGAGTTTGTGTCCTCACAAACTCACTATACATAGCGGCGAAACGATTGTAGGGACACAATCGTAGGCGAGGGACTGACTTTATAGGCAGATTCTAATTAAACCCGCATTATGCATTAGAAAATCTATTCTGAGTATATGTCTTTTCATTACAGTGACTTAACACAATTTGTGATTTTACTCAGAATCGTATGGGTCTATTAGTTTTACTTATTTTTTCTAAATAAGATAATATCATTATAATGCTAATTTATGTTTAACCCGAATGATGCATTAGACTTTTAAGAGAAAATCATAAATGGCATAAATTTGCTATAGATATGTGCCCTTATAAATCTAAATTGGTATAACAGCTTTTACCCTAGTTTGAAATTACTTTTAAAAGCCGTAGTATTAATAACAACCTTTACCACTTAAATAGTAGATCGATTCCTTTTTAGTAAAAGTCAAATCTGTTATTTTCTGAATGTTTTTTAAGAAACTTTCTACATCACCTCCTTGGTAGTTAAAAGTAACAATGCAATCAGTAAGGTGATCTTCTATTTTAACAGATACGGCTAGATGCTGTGTGATATTGGCTATGATAACACCGAGTTTTTCAGATTTAAACTTCATTCTATTCGTTTTCCAAAACAACATATTTTCGTTACTGGCCACTTCTTTTACTAGATCACCACTCGTATTTAATGACCCTACTTCTCCTTCAGCTAACTGAATGGATTTTTCCTCATTTGAATCACTCAAAGAAACAACTCCAGATTGTACATATACGGTTGTTTCTGATTCTTTAGAATTAGGATTTGTTGTTTTAACATTAAAAACGGTTCCTAGCACTTCCACGTTTCCATTGCTTGTTTCTATATTGAACGTTTTACCCGCTTTGCTTTTAGTGATAGAAAAGAACGCTTCTCCTGTCAAATAAACTTTTCTGTGATCACTGTTAAAATGGCTCATTAATTTGAGCGTACTGTTTTTGTTGAGAGTAACGACTGACCCATCTGTCAAAGTGAATTGCTTAGGGGATGATCCAGTTGAATAAACCATTTCTTGAGGCCTATAATAAATAAACCAGATTATCGAAAAACTGACAACCATAAATAAGGCTAAGGCAGCTGCCACTTTCCAGATAGTAAAGGAATTGCTTTCTTTTTCCTTCTTTTTAGGTGTAATTCTGTCAGAAACTTTTTTCCATGCAATTTGTTTATCAATAGATAAATTAGCGGGTGGGGTAAATTTAAACAATTCGTTTAATGCTTCCTTTTGGTCTTCATTGAGGTTATCGAGGGACTTGCCAGAAGAAATTTTTTCATCAACCCATTTTTGGAGCTCATGATCATTAATAGATGTCATAAAATTGTCAATACGGTGGCTATATTCTTTAACTAAGTCACATCAAACCTTTGTTACCCCCAAAAAACATTGGAAACAATTCCTAAAGTAACTAAAATTAAGTTGACACCCAAATATGGGGAAAGTTCTATTTTTAGTTTTTTAATGGCAATGCCTATCTGATTTTCAACAGTTTTAGTTGATATTGCGAGTTCTTCTGCTATTTCCTTGTAAGTTAGTCCTTCATTTCTGCTTAGTAAGAAAATGACCCGGCATTTTTCTGGGAGTGTTTGAATTGCTTGATTGAGGGCTTTTTTTAAGTTTTCAGAATTATCTTCGATAGTAGTTTCTACAGTTAAGCCTGTTTGTTCATTAATATCATAAGTAGCTTGATCCTTTGGAAGCTGTAACTTCAGGTAATTAATGGTTCTGTTTTTGGCTGCCCTATATAAATATGCTTTTAACGAAGTAGTAATTTTAACTTCCATTCTCCTTTCCCAAAGAGAAATGAATACTTCTTGAATAATTTCTTCACTAATGACCTGTTGTTGCGTATAACGATGAGTATAACGAACTAAATCCTCATAAAACAGATTGAATAGTTGTTCATAAGCATTTACTTTTCCTGCGATTACTTCCTCCCAAAGGATTTCAGTAGGATTCAATGAGGTGTTTTTACTCATTATTAACTGCTAATTGAGACTTATTGAATCCAATATTCGAATAAATATAAAAAAACTGGGTGTAGCAAAATTCCTTGCTGTATTAAACCCATTATTTACTGTGATTACAAATTGTCCATCCCTTGAAAGATATAGGCCTTGACTTCGTTCGCCATGGATAAAATGGAAATCGCTGAACCCAAATTGTCGAGCAATAAAGGAAGTGTCATTGAATCTCCACCACTGAAAACCAAAATCAAAATTGAGATCTACTTCTTCTTGCGAAGAGAACATGTCGTCAATCCACCTGCTATCTATCAGCTGTACGCCATTCCATACACCATTCTTGATTAATAAATAACCTATTTTAGTTAAATCTAGGGTAGATAAAGATAGGCCTGTACCGTAATCAGGTAATCCATTTGGCATATTTCTTACTTCAAAACTGGTAATCTCTAGGGGGCCAAATAGCCTGGCACTGAAAAATTCGCTTAATGGCTCATCTATTAATCTATCTATTAAATTCAATAAAATGATACTATTGCCTGAATTGAATGAAAATCTATTGCCCGGGGGAGCTTCTAAAGGTCTAGATAATACATATTCCACAAAATCGTTTGAAGCCCGCATTTGTCTTAGGTCATTACTCTCCTCTTCAATAGAAATAACAGAACCATTCCAGGCAAGTCCTTCAGTCATATTTAATAAATGCCTGACTGTAATATTTCTTTTTGCAGGAGTTTCGTCAAATATCTCACTGTATTCAGGAAAGAAAA
The DNA here is from genome assembly GCA_937958005.1 of uncultured Cyclobacteriaceae bacterium. Taxonomy (GTDB): domain Bacteria; phylum Bacteroidota; class Bacteroidia; order Cytophagales; family Cyclobacteriaceae; genus JANSWY01. The sequence goes on along the minus strand of CALGOB010000131.1, from coordinate 10,485 downwards.
CAGCGATGGGTTGATCTAATTGATTGGCCAACTCATTGTTTAATACCTCACCAAATAAGGCGGATACAATGCCTATTCCTACCCTGCCGATAGGAAATAAAGTAGTTCTGTCATTTTCATCATAATAATTTTCGAAAATTAACTGATCATTTTTGATAATGATTAGACTTTGTGTGGCCCCAAAAAGATCATCTTCAATTTCTTGATCTAAAGTTAGCAGTTCACCATCTGCTAATCCTTGCTGAGAGGGAAGGCTATAATCCCAAATGTTCTGATCTTCTGGAACATCCTCGTTTAAATAGCACCCCGTGAGTGTTACTGTTAGGAAAACAAGCGTTAAAAACTCCTTCATCTTTTAATATAATTAAAAACCCCGGCTTTTAAGCTCAATTGAAAAACGACTCCTTGAAAGTCACTCGCAGGGGCTTGGGCTAAATCTAAACCTGTTACAAAACGATAACCGATATTACCATGTACCTTTACAAATCTTGTGAGATTTACATCTACTCCAATAGCTGGGTGAATAATTGTAAACCTGCTAGCTAATACATTCTCATCTGTTTCTGGATTTTGCCAAGACATTTCTCCACTACTGATTTTTTGAAGAAATACTAGATCAATGAGTTTTCTATAATGAGTCCGATATCCTACATGAAAACCACCATGCATGTAGGAAAGGGTGAAGATATTTGGAAAAATAACCAGTTGCTGTAAATCTGCAGCAAAGGAGGTGAATTGTGCGCCTGCTATCCAGTGTTTGTCGAAAATAATACCTCCTCCTACTGAATAAGATTCTAAATATCCATCAGGTGAATTAGAAAGCTCTAAAATTCCTTCTACATATGGTTGAACTTTATATTTTATATAGGGGAGTGTGTCTCCATTTACGATAATAAGGCTATCTGGCAAGGTATCTTTTCTAGAATAGCCTTGATAGTCCTGTGCCAACAGAGTAAAATTTATAGAACATAAAAAAAATGCAACTAAGCAGTACCTCATATTTGAGTGATCTCTTTTTGATTTAAATGAATAGTTTACCTAAAACGTTGGATAGGTGAATAAATTATCTCCATATCAATATTACAATTTATATAGCATTTTACCCCAATTAATCTTGTATTTATGATAGAAGGATTTAACGATTGATGATATTCCTTTTCATTACCTGTAATCTGAATATATAAACTATCGCAAGTTAAATGACCTATGTCCCTTAATCCCAAAGGGATATTAATTCCCTGGGGCACCCCGACTCTTGAGTCGATCATTAAATTATTGCCCATAGATATCCCGTACCCTTGGGTCGGGGTTGGTTCATTAATCTACTTTATCCAAATAAATTGAAATGACTAAAAAAGGGTGCCTTGTTGATTCATTTCAGGGTATTGTACTGCATCTGATATGTTTTCAATGTTTCCTTTATAACCACTGCCTCTTATTTTATGACAAGGGTGATAAGTCAGTTGGTTGTCTGCTAATGGTTGAATTTGTGAATGTACCTGCTCCCAATTTCCGGTTAACCATTCTTGATCTAAATCTTTTGGTACCACATACATCATCCTCGATTCAGCACTATAAGCTGGCTCATTGTGAATCCATGCCATTTCTTTATTGGCACGTGTGGTAATCATGGTAAAGGTAGTCCTCATTTCTCCACTGATATTGGCATTGCGGTAGAGACCTGCTATCATAAATGGGGCACCTGATTTCATTTGAATATAATAAGGAAATTTCTTCCCATTGCTTTCATGAAAATCATAAAAACCATCAATCATTACTAAACACCTTCTATTTTTGAAATCATCTTTCCAAAATTTGGAGGTAAGTAATTTATCATCTCTCGCATTAAGTGTATTATACCCTTTAGCGAAACAAGCAGGATGCCAGATCATTGGTTGTGCTTTTTCACTGTTTTGCATACCTACTACTGGTAATTTAGGTTCTGTAAAACCACTTGTATGATAAGTTTTGGGTAATTTTTTTTTAAGATCCTCCCAGTCTTCTTCAGTTCCATACCGTAACGCATATTTTTTTGCCTTTTGCGTCATTGTTTTTACATCGTAGCACATACCTTTTTGTAAACGTGTTTTATTGATATTAAAAATTAAAAATAATATGAAAACTGCGATAACCTAATTTTTTTAGGCTTCAATTATTTCAATAGATCATTAGGAAGTTGCTTGAAATAGAATTATCCTATTGATGTATTACTTATCAGTTAATCGGATGGACTGTATTCAAATGATAAAACTCAAACCTTAAAATTATCATTTGATAAAAAAAATATTTAAAATATGTTTCCTGATTCTGTTTTTAGTTTATAAAAACTAACTATTTTAGCTTTAAAAATAATAAAATTAGTAAATGAGAACTTTCGGATCATTATTGAAAGCGGGTTATCAGCCACGTGTAGGTTCATTTTTGTATAAAAAAAATGAAGAAAAATCTTATATAGAATGGTGTAGGTGGTCTAGTTATACCAGTAATAAACCGGGACATTTACGTAGTTGTATCACTAGACCAATCCATACGAACTATAAACCTTTTGAACTGTATATTCACCCTTACTTTCCTGAGGAAAAGATCTATGCGGTAGAATTAATCAGACCATTCCCTTATGGATACTATGGACGGGTGATTGAATTAGAAAATGGCGTGTTAAATATTGAAAACAAAATTATTTTGACTTCAAAAGATATTTATTTGTATCCTACTTTTTTCAAGCCCATTTATAACATTGAAGGGCTTGGAATTACTCCTGAATTTTAATCCCTAAGGGATATTAATTCCCCTGGCCGGGCACCCCGACTCTTGAGTCGATCATTAAATTATTGCCCATAGATACCCCGTACCCTTGGGTCGGGGTTGGTTCATTTACTCCCTTAAATCCGCAGAACATTTTTAAGCTTAGGTTCAAATCATCTAATAGGAGTTTTATGAATACATTTCATTACAATTGCTATTCACTCAATTGAGTGAAAGTGATTTATCTAAGAATGTATGATTTTACCTTGTATCTAAAGATTTTGGCTCATTTTGGCAAAACACTTGCGGATTTAGGGTACTCTCTGCTTTTATTCTATTATGATAAATTGGGTTGTATAGCTTGGTAGGGCAAATTCTGCAATTATCAAAGTGAAAATATAGTTAAATGCAATTCTTTGTAATGGGGGTAGTTTTCAGGATAGCTCCAAAGTGATTTTCATTTGCCTATTAGCAAGTAGATCTTTTAAACGTTTTTTAACCGAGTATAAAGTCACTTTTAAAAGCCGTTGGGTAAATAAGGTTGAATTACTCAGGTTTTTCTACCTGCATAAACTGAATACCTAATAATGAGACAAGACAATATCCCGTGAAGTAATAGAAGCCTGGCTTGAGTTCGGCCACAAAGCTTTCGTTAGATGCTGAAGATAGATAAGCAATAAAAACACCAACCACAAAAACATCTGCCATAGACCATTTACCAAGTTGATAGACCAAACGGTATAACTTGTACCGTTGTGGGAGATTCTTGAAAGCAGTTACTAGCATAATGATAATTGCTTTGAGAAATGGAATGGCAACACTAAAGAGTATGATAAGAATAGCAGGCAGTTCATTATTGCGCTTGTACAACTCTCCAGCTGTTTCAAGAATGTTTTGAGTTCTTTCTAGAATCACAATTTTACCTACTACTGGTAATTCAGGAGTACTTAAGTTGATGTTTAGAATGGGGGTAAAAAGACCCGGGATTAATAAACTTACCGAAATAAACGTGAGAATTAATGCAATGATGTTTCTGTTCATTTTGTCTTTTTTTTTCAAAAATAATGAGATTCTACGAAACAGGCGCTAGACTTATGCGCCATGAATTAAAAACTTTAGTCTATAGACGCCCATTGAAGACAATTGTTACAGGTTCTTTTATGAGTTAGGGCGTTATCAGAATGATTTTGAACAAATCAGAATTCTAAATTAGAACACTTGATTTTGTAATTAGACTTGAACGTTTTTGAACATGAACGGACAAAAATAATAAAAGGTTACCTAGCGAATATAATTTAATTTATTGATTATCAAATACTTAAACTGTTTGGCATTGCTTTTGGTATCTCGTTCCATGTCAAAAGACTTTAAATGCATAAACTATGTTTGGAAATTTTCTGCTAATCGCATTTCGAAATAATTTAGATAGGAGTAAAGCTTACGCTTTGATCAGTTTTTTGAGCCTAGTCTCAGGTATAGTTTGTGCATTGGCCCTATTTAAAGTGATTAGTTATGAACTTAGTTTTAATAGGCTCCACGGTAATTCTGAGGATACTCATAGCGTGGTAAGAAATGACATTTTTCCAGTAAAATTAGCCTAGGAAGATGAAAGTAGAATTTCTAGTTTTTTTCGGCTATTCTCTACTGTTACAATTTTTTATTGCAGCCCAAGGTGTGAGTCATGATATTTCAATTTTAGCAATTAGCTATAAAATTTATTGTACAGCTATTGCTAATCCTGTCATAGCATTATAAAATGAGTAAATACGAAACTATATCAATTAGAATAAAAAAAATATGCTTAAGAACTTTTTTATCACGACTTTTAGAAATCTAAAAAGAAATAAAGTATATGCCTTACTCAATGTATTTGGGCTGGCATTAGGAATAGGGTGTGCTTTAGTCATCTTTAAAGTAGTTACTTATGAGTTGAGCTATGATAAGTTTCAAAGTAACTATGATCAGATCTATCGCGTGGTTCAAGCTGATATTTATCCAGATGGGATAAAATATGGAATGGGGGTCCCTCATCCACTGGGTGTGGCGATTAGGGAAGATATTCCTGAAGTAGCTGTCATTGCAAGAACACATTACGTTTCGGGAGACCAAGTTAACGTCCGAGATGAGAATGGAAACCTTTCAAAATTCAATATAGATAAAGGGATTGCTTATACTGATCCAGAGGTTTTGGATGTATTTGATTTTCAAGTTATTCAAGGGAATGGAAAAAGTATATTAAAAGAACCAAATATGGCAATTGTTAGTGAGAAAATTGCTAAACTACTTTTTGGTGATTTGGCTTATTCACAGGTGATTGGTAAGCAATTTAACCTTGGAAATCAAGCAGATTTAACAATAGGGGCTATTATGAAAGATGCCCCAACTAATACAGATATTCCATTTTCAATCATGATGTCTTATGATACCCAAAAACAAAGTAACCTATATTATGGAGATGGAACAAGTTGGAATAGTACCTCCAGTAGTACCAATAATTATTTGATTCTTAAAGATCCTTCGCAAGTAACATTGGTTAATGATAAATTGGAAGAACTTGAAGTGAAATATGAAGGAAAAAAAGAGGCCGCTGAGATTGATTTTTACCTCCAGCCTTTAAAAGAACTTCATTTTGATAAAAAGTTTGATACATACAATGACCGAACCATCAGTAAATCTATTTTAATGGCATTAGCCGTGATAGGCTTGTTTTTAGTGATTACAGCCTGTATTAACTTTATCAATTTGGCAACTGCTCAAGCTGTGAAAAGATCCAAAGAAATAGGGATTAGGAAAGCAATAGGCGTAAGTAAAGAACAGTTGATTGCCCAATTTATGAGTGAAACGTTCCTGATCACACTTATTTCTGTTGTAATAGCCTTGGCAATAGGTGAATTACTACTGAGAAATCTTGAAGATGTATTTGGTTATAAACTATCTATCGATTTGTTTGGACAACCGGAGCTGATGCTATTCTTAATAGGACTTATTATTTTTGTTTCTCTCTTATCAGGTTTTTATCCTTCTTTTCTACTTTCTAGATTGAATGCAATTACTGCTTTGAAAAGCAAAATTTCAGGGATGAAACATTCTGGAGGTATTTCTATCAGGAGGACTTTAGTTATATTACAATTTTCTATTTCTCAGATTTTGATCATTGCCACTTTGGTGGTGGGAGCACAGATGGACTACTTTAGTTCAAAAGACCTTGGCTTTACTAGAGATGCTGTAGTAACAAGTATTTTACCAGATAGCAAACCTGAAAAAATAAAATTATTTAGGAATAAATTATTAGAATCTTCCTTGATCAAGGATGTTACTTACTCTTTGGCGCCACCAAAAGGAAATAGTGATTCGTTTTCTAATTTTAACAATGCAAGAACTGGAAGCAAAGACGATTTTATTGCTAATTTTAAAGCAGTGGATCACCGTTACATTGATTTTTTTGAACTTGAGTTGTTAGCAGGAAGAAAATTTCTACCAACAGATACGATGAATTATGGTATTATCAACAGAAAAGTATTTGATTTATTGGGTTTAGATCACCCAGAAGATGCTTTAGGGCTTGTCATGACTTCTGGTTTTAGGACACCCAAAAAGATTATTGGGGTAATTGAAAATTTTCATTCTAACTCTTTGCACGAAAAAATAGATTATGTATTTCTTGTACATGATCCTGAGTTTTTCTTTGAAGTATCTTTTAAATTAAACACAGGAGATAATGGTTTTACAGATATGAAAAGTGCGATTGCCCATTTTGAGAAGTCTTGGGAGTTAGTTTTTCCAGAGTACTTGGTAGATTATACTTTTTTAAATGACCAGCTGGCAGAGGCTTATGAAGATGAAAAACGAATTTCTTCATTATTTCAATTATTTGCCGCTATTGCTATCTTTATTGGCTGTTTAGGTTTGTATGGGCTTATTTCTTTCATAGCTACTCAAAGAGTAAAAGAAATAGGTGTTCGAAAAGTATTGGGTGCAAGTGTTTGGAGTATTATCAATATTTTTTCCAAGGAGTTGATTTTATTATTAATTGTTGCGTTTATAATTGCTGCACCTTTATCTTATTATTTTTTAGATTCATGGTTATCAAGTTTTGAATATAGCATTTCCTTAGGAGTAACATATTTTGTTGTTTCACTTATAGCAAGCTTAATAGTCGCTCTATTTACAGTTGGTTATAAGACCTATTTCACGGCAATTATTAACCCCTCTATTTCTTTAAAGGATGAATGATGATAACCGCTAACAAGTAGGGGTTTTTAGCAATTAGTACTCAATTTATAGGGGGAGGTTGACATCTTGTAGAACCCCCTACAACCTTTCCTCATTTGTCAGGTTTTGTCTTCTCTAACTCTCTTAAGGGGACCTCTAAAAACTCCCTTTTGCTTTTAACCCAATCTTTTTCCCTGATACTGCGTTATCAAAATACTCATTTAGATCCACTAAACTCCGTTTTTGATGCCTTGTCTCAGGAAAAAATCTCTTGGTGAAGTTTCAAACCGAGTTTTTAGAGGTCCCCTTAATTATTATTCATTAGTAGTTTTAAACTTATATTTTCTAAACCATTATTGGTGATATACCTATAAAGTAGTAGTAGGTCATTTCGTGAAAAGTGAGTATTAAACTCAGTAAACGCCTTCTTAGGTTTGTCTTGTTTATATGTTTGTTGCGCAATCACATTAAATAGGGCAAACCGAATCCCTGAAAAGATAGGTAAGATAAAACTAAATGAACTAATATGAGTAATACTGAAACTCAAAACAACTTGGTAGTGCCTAGTTTAACACTCCCTCTTGATATGAAAGATTCTGAGGGTAAAATGATCAAGGATATTGAAGCATTCAAATTATTTGCCAGTATATCTTCTACTGATGACAATGGAATCATCATTGATAATGTAAAGAAAGGAGACGAGATTATTATTTATGATGCATCCGGTATAGCCTCCTTTAGAATGTCTAGCATGAAATTAGTAAAAGCTGTAGTGGGCATAGCCAATGCTATTGGTACAAAAGCATTAGTTTATGCGACCGATGGAGCAGCCTTGCCTTTTACTAAAGCTTGGAATAAGGCATTGAGTTCTATTGGAGAAGCAATTGATGATGGAAAAATAAAGCATTCACGTAGAGATGCCTATGGCTGTGACCCTGGCTCAGATGACTATGCCAAAAATGAAGGAGGCTTAATTGTTTGTATGCCTAAATCCAAAGGTGCTATTTACGCAACTGACAGTTATCATTTGACTGGTGATACTAAGAATAAGGGAAGGAGGGAAGAGTATTATTCTAAAAAAACCAAAGAGAAAAATGCTTTTTTCCCCTGCCCAGAAAAAGGATGTAGAATGTCTGGTATCGCTGAAGAATCAGGTGCAGCGCATATTTTAAGCTTTGATGACAAGTTTACAGATAATTGTGGAGCTTATACCGTTGGTATTTTAGTCATTAGAAAACATAGACCAAGCGGTAAAAGTAGAAACGTTATTATTGATGATATAAAATCTACACCAGTTTCTTTATAAGATGACCTGTATTTGTGTAGTCAGGTAAATTTCAAGCTATCTACAATTAGCTGTTCAATTGATTAACCCTGATTACACATTCTTTGTTTTTTCTAGTTAAAGAATCCTTTCTAGTCTTGTAAAAAGACTTGCAAAACAATTAGAATATAGTATATATTGCTTTTTGTAAGGTGCTTTTATGGGAGGATTATTCGTTTTTTAGCAGAATCCATTATTTGCACTCGAATAGCTTTAGAAAAATGACTCAGAAAAAAGAAGAATTCAGTAATCGTTGGGGAATTATACTGGCAGCACTTGGGATGGCCATAGGTGCTGGTAATTTATGGAGGTTTCCCAGGTTGGCAGGTCAATATGGGGGGACATTTATTTTACTTTGGATCTTCTTTCTTTTTATCTGGTCTATTCCACTGTTATTAGCAGAGTTCTCCATTGGTAAGAAATTTAAAGCAGGAGTGATAGGCTCCTTTAAAGAACTGGCAGGAGAGAAGTACACTTGGATGGGCTTCTTTATCACTGTTTGTACTTTGGGAATTGCCTTTTACTATTCAGTAGTGACGGCCTGGGCGCTTCAATACCTGGGACTGTCTATTAATGACCTCTTTAGTGAGCAAACAATAACAGAAGTACTAGTTGAGAACCCATCTTACCTGAATGATCAATGGACAAGTATTTCAAATCAAAATTTGATTACTGTACTGCTTTATATTTTGATTGTTTTTGGAGGAGTTGCCCTACTATCATTTGGGGTTCAGAAAGGACTTGAAAAAGCGAATAAAATACTAATTCCGAGCCTTTTTGTGTTGTTGCTCATCATTGTAGTCATTTCCTTGAGCATGCCAAATGGAAGTAAGGGACTAGAATATATGTTTACTTTTGATTTAAAATTGTTTAAAAATCCTACAGTTTGGATAGAGGCGCTTTCACAAAGTGCTTGGTCAACTGGTGCAGGCTGGGGCTTATTAATGACTTTATCATCCTATACTCGATCAGATGAAGATGTAACCTTAAATACCTTCGTTAGCGTTTTTGGTAATAACACTGCCTCTCTAATTGCAGGGATGGCTATATTACCAGCTGTATTTGCTTTGGCGGCTAGTGAACAGGAAGCTATTTCTTTTCTTCAATCAGGAAATTATGCACTTACCTTTACTGTAATCCCTAAACTATTTGCAACAGTTCCAGGAGGTGCCTATTTGGCTATCCTTTTCTTTTTAGCACTGTTTTTTGCCGCATTCAGTTCATTGCTGCCAATGATAGAATTACTGATTGGGAATGTGACTATTTTCGGTATAGAAAGGAAAAAAGTAATTTACATTGCTTTAGTAATTTTTGTTTTGCTAGGATTCCCTTCTGCTTATAGCCTAGACTTCTTCTCTAATCAAGATTGGGTTTGGGGAGTAGGGCTCATACTAAGCGGTATTTTTATCATGTTTGCAGTAGTGAAATATGGAGCAGGTCAGTTTAAAGATGAGTTTATAGATACCGATTCAGATTTTAAAGTAAATAACCTTTATTTTAAGGTAACTGTTACCGGAAACCTCTTTGTAGCGGCATTTCTAATTTACTGGTGGCTGTCACAAGGATATTCTTCTAATCCTTGGTTTGATGAAAAAGGAAACTGGAATTTGATAGATACTTATAGTAATGCATCTGTAGTTACACAATGGATCATTGTCTTGGTTGCAGGCATAGTTTTAAATAAAGTAATTAACAATAAACTAGTGAAGAAGATATGAGCATAGGAGCAATTATAAGTATGATCTTGATCTTAGGAACAATCATGGGTGGTTTTGCTTATTTTCTTTATCTGGTAATAAAAAAAGGTGATTCTTGATTACTGATATCCGAGAAAAAAGATATTCATTTTTATGCGTTTAGGTGGGTTGGCACGGTACGCCGTCATGCGGTTCTTTTTTGATCAATCTGATCGCCGAAGCGACAAAAAATGAATCGGACTGTCGCCACAGAAAGCTACCTATTCAGGAAAACCATTTTAAGATAGGGGGTGTTTTTTGAACTTGAGAAATAATCTTTGTTACATCGATTTAAAGCTAGACTTTTCTTAAATTCTAAATTTAGTCGGATGCCAGTAAGTGTGCCTTGAAGTACTTAAAGGAGTTAAGTACATGCTGTTAACATGATGATGGTAGGTCCATCGAAGGGGGTGACAGACAAACCCTTCAAACCACTTTGTGGTGCATTTCTCCGAAAGGAAAGTGTGC
>CALGOB010000130.1 GCA_937958005.1 uncultured Cyclobacteriaceae bacterium | reverse complement strand
CGATCATTAAATTATTGCCCATAGATACCCCGTACCCTTGGGTCGGGGTTGGTTCATTATTTACCATGCGTTAAAAACACCCACCATAGCCATGCTATGCTTGCATTTTTTGTCTCAGCGGGGAACTGCTTTGTCAAAATCAAATTTACTAAAATATCTTATACGCCCCATAAACATAAATGGGTATTAAATGCTATTAAAGAAATCTCCCTACTTCAATTAACTATTAAGAATCAACTTTCGAAAGCAAATAAACAAAAAATCTATACAGTAAGGATAAATAGTAATTTAACCCGAATGATGCAATAGACTTTTAAGAGAAAATCATAAATTGCTGTTAGATAGCTGCCTAAATTCTGATTTGCAACGCAGACATAGTCTCCATTATGGTGAGTAGGAAATTAGGATTTAAGTGGCTAGATGACTGTTAGTTATGGTTTGCATCAAATTTCTATTGCATCATTCGGGCTTAAGTAATGAATTACCCTGCAAATGAAAAAATACTCTCTTGCTAGATTAGCCAGCCTGAAAGGTGTAGGATACTAATTTGACAATTAATTAATCATCTCAAGATTAATTTTTAATGGTGGAACAAAGTCAATTTGTATAAATTCTCTTCAACAATCGATTGTAGCATAAAATATTACTTTTAAGAGCCTATTTAAGAAACATTCTAAGGTTGGCTTCTTTTTTTGTTTTAGTTAATTGTTTAATATTGGCATCTGAAAACAAATAAACACAACGCCCTCATTTTTAAATAATAGATTTTAGCTATTTAAAACAATTTCAAGTAAGATCATGAAAAGTATAGGTGTATTTACATCAGGAGGAGATGCTCCAGGCATGAATGCCTGTGTGAGGTCTGTGGTTAGATCTGCGCTTTCTTTGGGAATAGATGTTTATGGTATCAAATATGGGTACAATGGCATGATAGAAGGAGATATTTACAAAATGAAATCTTACTCTGTCAGCAATATTGTACAACGAGGTGGTACTATTCTCAAATCAGCAAGAAGCAAAGAATTCACCACTCCAGAGGGAAGAAAAAGAGCATACGAACAATTATCTAAAAGAGGTATAGAAGGACTGGTTGCTATTGGTGGCGATGGGACTTTAACAGGTGCTAATATTTTTTATGAAGAATTTGGCATTCCAACTGTTGGGTGTCCAGGCACTATAGACAACGACTTATTTGGTACCGATTATACGATAGGCTTTAATACAGCAATCAACACGGCACTAGATGCGATTGATAAAATAAGAGACACAGCCAATTCACACGATAGAGTATTCTTTATTGAAGTAATGGGAAGGCATTCTGGTTACATTGCAATCAACTGTGGTATAGGTGGTGGTGCGGAATTAGTAATGGTACCAGAAACTTCTACAACTATAGAAGATGTAATCCAAACATTACAAACTGGAAGAGACCGTCAAAAAACCTCTTCTATTGTCATAGTAGCTGAAGGAGATGTTCAAGGAAATGCTCATGAGATCGCAGGTAAGGTGTCAAAACAAGTACCAGAATTAGATATTAGAGTCACTACGTTAGGGCATATTCAAAGAGGGGGAGACCCATCTGCATTTGACCGTATATTGGCATCTAGAATGGGTCTAGCTGCTGTAGAAGGGCTCATTAACGGAGAGAAAAACGTTTTGGTAGGTATTGTCAATGACAGAGTCCAATACACTAATTTTAAATTGGCTATTTCAAAATCAAAACCGTTAAATCCAGATTTGTTAAGGTTAGTTGATATTCTGAATATTTGATTGATTATCAAGGTATGCTATTATTTCAGAGAATTGACTTGGTGAAAACCACTGAGTCGATTCGTCTTTTTTGAACCAGGTCAGTTGTCTTTTAGCATAACGCCTACTATTCCTTTTTAACAAACGGATAGCTTCCTCTTTATCATACTCCCCTTCTAAATATCTAAATATCTCAGAATAACCTACTGTTTGTAAGGCATTAAGATGGCGCTTAGGGAACAGCTCTGCAGCCTCTTCAAAAAGTCCTTTTTCGATCATTAAATCCATTCTATTATCAATTCTTTTGTAAAGTATTTCCCTTGGAAGTTCTAATCCTACCTTAATTATTTCAAACGACCGTTTTGCCTTTTTCTGCGTTCTAAAATAGCTATAGGTAAGCCCTGAACTTTCTATGACCTCTAATGCCCGGATTATTCTTTGCGGGTTATTTTGATCTACAATTTGATAATATGCGGGATCCAATTCAGCTAACTTTCTTACCAATGAACCCAAACCTTCCGCTTCTTTTTGTTTATTGAGTTTTTCCCTTATCATAGGATCTATTTTAGGCATTTCATCTATGCCATCACATAGTGCTTTTACATACAAGCCAGATCCTCCCACCATTAATACTGTATCATTTTTTAGGAATAAATTATCCAATAACTGCAGGGCTTCATCTTCAAATTGCCCAGCATTAAATTCATTATCTATATTCATTACATTCACAAAATGATGCCTTGCAGCAGCCATTTCCACTTGATCTGGTTTAGCAGTCCCTAGCTCCATCTGTCTGTAAACTTGGCGAGAATCCGCAGAAATGATCTCAGTCTGAAAATGTTGTGCTAATTCTATTCCCATTGCTGTCTTTCCTACGGCTGTTGGGCCTACTACTACAAAAAGGTATTTCTTATTCACACTCAAATATAAGGTCTCCTTATGTCCTTATCAATCCTTCTTAACTAATTGATTTACTTATCGCTCTTCCTTTCTAAAAATGAACCAGCCCCGCTCCAAAGAATATAGGCATCTATGGCCAATCATTTAAGGATAGACTCAGCGCCTCCGAATAGAAAGTTATAGCACTCGCGGAAGATCCGGGGGCACTTGCTGACTAGGGGTTAAATTCATCTATTATGCATCATGATCTAATTCTCACTGGCATAAAAGTTATCCTGGGTTCAACACGCATTTCAATACTTGGGCAAAGTCACAAAAAGGGGCTAACTTGTTACTAGCATTCATGTCAAAGTCTATCAATATAATAGTGAGGTTGTCTCTACCCGCATTTTGGATGATAGGTTAGATGGAATTATGCATTAGTATTTTTATACAGACTCTAACCAATAGTTATCTAGTTTAAACTCTAGCTCCAGAAGTGAGGGTCTACTACTGGGTCATAAATACAGACTTTATTTAGAGGATCTCCAAAAACTCTTTGCTTTTTTGACCCGATCTTTTCCTCTGATTCTGTGTCAATGAACCAACTGGACCCAGTGCTTCTGCTAAGAAAGCTAGGGCCCTCGCAGAAGGGTACGGGGTATCTATGGCAATAATTTAATGATCGACTCAAGAGTTGGGGTGCCCGGCCATGGGAATTAATATCCCTTAGTCCAAAATATCCATTTATGCATCAAATTCCGTCTTTGATGCCATATCACTCATAAGAATCTCTTGGTCAAAATCTCAAATCGAGTTTTTAGAAGCCCCTTTTATATAAATATCTAACGAATTCCTTATAACTTTAATGGAATTCAAAAACCTAGGGACAAGCCTGCAATGCTGCAATGCAAACGCAAAAGGAAAGAGAATCTGGGGCAGGGATAGAGGCGGCATCCTTTTTCTGATAAGAAAAAGATATAGCCGAAAGCCCGGTTCAGCCCCCAAAATGCTTAATTTAATAACATTGGGCAGGCCTGTGAGGTATGAGTAAGGCATAAAATTTAATGAAAGAGGCCGAAACCTTGAAGTATTTAATCTCAATTAGTAAATAAACTTGATGACCTATTGAATAAACAAGCGTTAAAAGAAGAAATTCTCCAATTAAAAGATGAGCTAAAAACATCAGAGCGTAAATATTATGATCTGGTTGAAAAAACCAATATTGAGCTCAAGGAACTATTTGATAATTCATATGATCTGATTCAAGTTTTTAGACCTAATGGTGAATTTAGGTTTGTTAATAAAATTAGTAAGAACAAACTTGGATATAATGATCAAGAACTTTATGATATCAAGTTTAAGGATTTTATCCACCCCTCTCAATGGGAAACTACGCTCAGTAAACTATTAGAACTTGAAAAAGGGGAAAAGATCGAGAAGTTTGAAACCGTTTTTACATCTAAAACTGGTAAAAACATCTATGTCTCTGGAAAGGTCACCTGTGTCATAGAAGATGAAGAAGCAGTAGAGTATAGAGCGGTATTCTATGACATCACTGAAAGAATTAGGGCTGAGAATGCGCAAAGTCTTTTTTATAAAATTGCCAACCTAACTATCACAAGTTCCAATCTAAGTATTATTTATCATAATATTTATGAAGAGCTTAATAGAATGCTATCAGTTAGGAACATGTCCATCATGGTAAAAGGTAATCAGGAAGATGAATTTTCTTTCCCTTTTTTTATCAATGAAAACGGCGATGATTCAATTCATGAAAATTTAAAATTAGTTGATGCCATATTTGGCAAGCATACATTAGACATAAATAAACCAGTCATTTTATATGGTAAAAAGTTAGAGGATTTATTATTGAATAAAGAGATCAGTTACCCGCCCAAGTTATGGCTTGGTGTCCCTATCAGTATTGGTGGGGAAGCAATAGGTGTTCTTTCCATTTACTCTCAAAAAGATTCGGGGGCTTATAATAATCAAGACTTAGAGTTATTAGATTTTATTTCCAGTCAGGTAAGTCTGGCTATGGAAAGAAAAGTTCAAGAGGAAAAAATCCACAATCAAGGAGCGAGACTGGCTGCGATTTTTGAGAGTAGTACTCACCAGATATGGTCAATTGACAGGAAATATAGGTTTACCTCTTTTAATCAAAATTACTCTGAAGCATTAGACGACTACTATGGAATAGAACCTCAATTAGGGGATACGTTCATCAATAAATTCATCAATGCTTACCCTGATAAAGTAAAAGAATTTTGGAGTAAAAGATATGATGAAGCATTCCAAGGGTCCATTGTCAATTTTCAAACTGGCCTTATCACTAAAGATGGCAAAAAAGTATGGAGGGATGTTTTTCTTAATCCAATTTACTTAAAGGGTGGAAGGATAGATGAAATTTCAGTGATTGCCAATGATATTACAGAAAAGAAACTAGTAGAGATTGGGCTGGCAGAAAGTGAGGAGAAATTCCGTACAATTTTTGAATCTTTTCAAGATATTTATTTCAGGTGTCATTTAAATGGAAGGATCTCAATGATCAGTCCTTCAATATCCGAGGTTTTAGGGTATTTGCCTGATGAGATTATTGGTCAAAAAATTCAAAAATATTTCAATTCCGTATCTAATACTGATGTTTTACTAGAAGAGTTATTTGATCAGAAAAGTGTCAGGAACTTTGAAGGAACTTTAGTCTCAAAAGACAAAAATAAGCTACAATGTATCATAAACATTAGACTGATTCAAAGAAGAGGGAATATTTTTGAAATAGAAGGAGTAGCCAGAGATATCACGCAGCTTAAAAATGCGAACCTAGAGCTAATGCAAGCTAAAGAAATAGCAGAACGTTCATTAAAAATCAAAGAACGCTTTTTAGCCAACATGAGTCATGAAATCAGAACCCCTATGAATGGCATCATAGGTATGATAGACTTGATAGGAAGCACTGAACTCAATGAAGAGCAAAGAGAGTATGTAAAAACCATACAAAAGTCTTCGGAGACCCTCTTAAATATCCTGAATGATATTCTAGATCTATCTAAAATAGAGGCTGGAAAAATGGAGTTGAGAAAGCAACCTGTTAGGCTTGTAGAGACATTTGAGAAATTATATGACTTATATTCACAACAGGCTAACCTTAATAATACAGATTTATACTACCATGTAGACAAAAATGTTCCTGACATAGTCAAAGCTGATGAAACACGTTTGATACAAGTTTTATCAAATCTTACTTCTAATGCCATCAAATTCTCCAATAATAAAGGAAACATTAACTTGAATATTAAAATGATAGAACATTCTGGAGGAGTCTATCTATTAAAAGTTCAAGTGAAAGACAATGGCATTGGTATTAGCAAAAACGACCAAGAAAAACTTTTCCAAAGTTTTAGTCAAGTAGACACTTCAAGTACAAAAAACTACAGCGGTACTGGGTTAGGGCTTGCCATTTCAAAGGAACTGGTCAATTCTATGAACGGGGAAATTGGGGTTGTCAGTACGCCTAGGTTAGGTAGTACTTTTTGGTTTACCTTCCAAGCTGACGTACCTGAGGAAACAGAAGTATCACTAACTAATAAAAAGGAAGACAATAGGATTCTCAAACAATTTACTGAAACTAAACCTAAAATCTTGATTGTAGACGACAACGCTGTTAACAGAAAAGTAGCCTGCCAAATACTAACAAAGTCAGGGTGCGATATAAATGAAGCTGACAATGGCATTAAAGCTATAGAAAAGGTAAAATCTAATAAGTACGACTTGATATTTATGGATATCCAAATGCCCGGAATGGATGGAGTAGAAGCCACTCAAAAGATCAAAAGAATTAAAGGCCTAACCCTCCCCCCTATTGTAGCTATGACAGCTTACTCAATGGAAGAAGACAGAGAAAAATTCCTAAAACAAGGTTTAGATGATTACATGTCCAAGCCCATTAAAGCCAATCTACTAATAAAAAAAGTAAAAGAGTGGATTTCGTTTGAACCAATTACTGTCAGCACAGATGTCTTTGTGGAAGCGACAGAAGATCTGATCATTAATCAAAATACATTAAATCAATTATTTAAATATGGCGGTTTTGAATTGATAAAAAGTGTATTGGGTGATTTTGATATTGAGACGGAAGAACAAATAAATAATAGTAAAGAGTATTTTAATAAAGGAAACTACGAAGGTATTCGGCTAGAATTACATACTTTAAAAGGCAATGCAGGTACTTTAGGTGTTGAGAAACTAGCAAATCAGGCAACAATCATGGAAAAAAAGTTAAAAGAACATAACTTTGTAGAAATTGAAAATGATTTACTTCGACTCCAACAAGCATATGAGGAGTTTCAGGAACATTATCATAATATACTTGAAAACTAGAGCATGTCAAAGAAAATAATAGTAGCAGAGGATAGTTCTGTTATACAGAACTTAACGAAAAGAATACTCAGTATTCAGAATTATCAAATCACTTCAGTTAAAAACGGGCAGCAAGTGATGGATAAATTAGCTAAAAATACTTATGATCTTATTTTAATGGATATCAATATGCCCATTATGGATGGCATGGAATGTGCCAGAAAAATAAGAGCTGACCAATTGGACATTCCAATTATCGCCATTACAGGAAATGCTAAAAACTATTCTATACAAGATTTTAAGGAAGCGGGTATAGATGATTATCTGCCCAAACCGCTTAATTATGACAATATGGTAGAAGTAGTAAAAAAATACCTTGATTAATGCAAATAAAATATACCAAACACTTACTCAATAAATTAGAAGATATCTTTTCTGAATCAGACTATGTGCTTAGGTATGAAAAAGGGAATTTCCAATCAGGGTATTGTGTCCTAAAAGACACTAAAATCGCTATTGTAAACAAATATTTCCCAATAGATGGTAAAATCAACTGTTTATTGGAAATTCTCAAATCAGTAGATATTGACGTAAATTTGCTAAGTGAAAAAAATAGAAAATTTTTCTTTGAAATTGCTCAAACCGATTTAGAACTTTGAATATCACTTTTTTAGGCACTGGAACAAGCCAAGGAGTACCTGTAATTGGTTGTGAATGTGAAGTTTGTCAATCAATAGATTTCCAAGATAATAGACTGAGAGCATCTATCTACATAGAAGTAGATGACCTCTGTCTTGTAGTAGATACTGGACCAGATTTCAGGCAGCAAATGCTTCGTGAAAGAGTAAAAAGGTTAGATGGTGTATTGTTTACACATGCTCATAAAGACCACACAGCAGGAATGGACGATATTCGAAGCTTTAACTTCAAGCAAGGGGTGGATATGCCCATATATGCTACCAAAGAGGTTTTGGATCAATTAAAATGTGAATTTGCTTATGTTTTTGCTGAAAAGAAGTATCCAGGAGTCCCACAAATTACAGTCAATGAAATAAACAAGGATTGTTTTCAGATTAAGAATACTCAAATAATCCCAATTGAAGTGATGCATTATAAGCTTCCAGTATTAGGCTTTAGAATTCATGATTTCACCTACATTACAGATGCAAACTATATTTCGGAAGTTGAAAAGGAAAAGATAAAAGGAAGCAAAATACTAGTACTGAATGCGCTACAAAAAGAAAAACACATTTCTCATTTTAACTTAGAGCAAGCTCTTGAATTAATAGAAGAGCTCAAACCAGAAAAAGCATACCTAACTCATATAAGCCATAAGCTTGGTAAATATAGAAATGTAAAGGATGAATTACCTAAAAATGTCTCTTTAGCGTTTGACGGGCTTCAAATATCTATTTAGAATTTGTCTATAAAGTTAGTTCCCAACCTAGGATATTATCGGATTCGCAATAGGCTTTTTGCATGAGATCTTATTGCCATTTAGATGGACAACAAATAAGATGTATTAAAATATAGGATGATGGTGGGTCACCCTATTTAAACCAATTCAATCAAATGAGTGCTGCTGAAATCCTAAAAATAAGATTGTGAGGTTTTACCCCGCATGATTGTTGGGGCTAAAAAACGCAAGACTTCTTGCAGAAGACCTTGCTGAGACGAAGGGACTAATACCAATTTAGATTTATAAGAGCACATTTAAGCCGAATGATGCAATAGAAATTTGATGCAAACCATAACTAACAGTCATTTATGATTTTCTCTTAAAAGTCTAATGCATCATTCGGGTTTAATATTTGCCATGTGTTAAAAACACTATCATAGCGATGCTATTCTTGTTTTTTTTGTCCCAGCGGGGAATCGCTTTGTCAAAATCAAATTTACTAAAACATCTTATACACCGCTATAAACACAAATGGGTATAACAGTCAGATGACAGTAATAAGACCATCATATTTGTTAAGTGCCTATATCAAACTAATTAATAAGCCCCTCTAGAACCATCAATCGTTACTCCATTTTCAAAGTCTAAAGCATCCAGTACGTTTAAGTTAAAATTATCTTCGATATTTGAGTTAGAATGGCCAAATCTATTGCTAGAATAAATGCTAGTTAGAAAAAATACCATTTAAATTTAAATGATTGTTTTCACCCAAAAGATCTAATGCACCTTAACTACTATTTCATTAAAAGGCTCTCAGCTCAACTTCAAGCAAAACTGATGAATTTTGAGCTTATAGAAGCGTTTTCACAGAATAAAGACGAGTTAATCCTTTCGTTCCTGAATGGAAGAGAAGAGTTCCATATTAAAGCTCTGCTAAGTACACAATTTGCCTGTTTGACGTTTCCTGAAGAATTTGCCAGGGCCAGAAAAAATAGCATAAACTTATTCCCTGAAATATTGGAATTAAAAGTCACAGGCATCCATCAATTCAAAAATGAGAGAAGCTTTTCTATTTTATTTGAAAAGGGTTTTCAACTTCTCTTTAAAATGCATGGTAAACGCTCCAATATAATTTTATACAGAGATGGTCAACAGGTTACGTTATTTAACAGTCAAATGAAATTTGATCTTTCATTAAATATCAAAAACCTAGACAGACACATTAACCAAAGTAAAGAAAATTTTCTCAAAAATGGAATAGACATCTACCCAACTTTTGATAAAAATACTAAACATTCTTTGGCATTATCTGGGTTCAATGAAGAAAAAACTGCGGAGAATTATCAAATTGTGCAGCAAATATTAAAAGAGATGGAGAGGGATATTTATATTTTTACAGAAAAAGAAGGGGAAATTCCCAAATTAAGTTTATTTCCTCCAGCAACACAAGACACACTAACAGTTAAAAACACATCTGATCCAATCAAAGCGTCCAATGAGTTCTATTATCAATATACTAAAATCTTTTTCCTTACAAAAGAACAAGATCACCTAATCAGGTTATTAAATAAAAAAATCAAACAGTCTAATAATTACCTTAAAAAAACATTTGATAAACTACAGCATATAGAAGATACGGCCAGACATAAGGAGTTAGCAGATATTCTCATGGCTAATATCCATCAAATACCTGCTAATAAATCAAATGTAGTTCTCTTTGATTTTTATAAAAATGAAGAAATCAAGATAAAAATTAAAAAAGACCTTTCTCCGCAAAAAAATGCTGAGATCTATTACCGCAAGTCAAAAAATCAGAAAATAGAAATAGATAAACTTTATGAAAATTTGCAAACAAAAGAAAGTGAAAAAAGCAAGCTAGAGGCTCTCCTAGCACAAATCTCCACGATAGAATCCCTGAAAGACCTGAGAAAGTTTGCCAAACAAAATAAATTAATCCAGCATCACTCACAACAAGAAGAAGTAGAAACTTTTAAAAAGTACACAATAGATGAATGGGTCATACTGATAGGAAGAAATGCCAAAAACAATGATCTGTTAACCCAAAAATTTGCCCATAAAGATGACCTATGGCTTCATGCAAAAGATGTAAGCGGTTCTCATGTAATTATTAAAAATCTCCCTGGTAAAGAATTCCCAAAGAACGTTATAGAAAAGGCTGCTCAATTGGCGGCATACTACTCAAAAAGAAAAAATGACTCTTTGTGTCCAGTGATTTTCACTCCTAAAAAATATGTAAGAAAACCTAAAGGAATGATCGCTGGTCAAGTAATCGTAGATAGAGAGGAAGTTGTCTTAGTAGAACCACTATCTCTCAAGGAAATACCTAATTGAGAGTTTATCACTACAATATGACTATCATTCCCATATGCTTAAAATTTTGTAAAATTGCCTAAACCCATAATTCTGAGAGACAGATACTAGTTAATTAAACCCGAATGATGCAATAGAAATTTGATGCAAACCATAACTAACAGTCATCTAAAGTGATAATGGGTAATACATCAAATTCTTTTCAAGCAGTGATATATCTATAGAATCTTATTAAAATACCTTAAAAGGGATTTATCAAAACATATACCTATAAAATAATAACAGTCTGTGTCCAAGAAAAAATATTGATTAATTTGATTATTTTCTCAAACACAAACTGACATTTAAAAATCCTATCGAAGGATTTCTTATATTTTAAGAAGTATCTATTCTACTTCATTGATTTTTAACATATTTGTATGTCCACTCCAATGAAGTGGCATAGAAGCAGTATTAATTACAATATCTCCTGTATCTAGTAGGCCCGTTGTCTTCAATTTAGCCTGCAAGTCTTCAAAAGTTTTATTAATACTTTCCATTTTATCATACCAAAAGCCCCTAACTCCCCAAACAAGGCTCATTTGGTTTATTAATTTTTTGTCTCCAGTGAATATGTAAATTTGTGCCTCAGGCCTATGTTTCGCAACTTCATAACCAGTAAACCCAGACTTAGTCATACTTATTATCGCCTTAGCGTCAGCATTTCTAGATAATTGACAGGCTGACCTAATCAACATAGTACCTGTATTTTCTTTGTCACCAGTCTCTGTAAACTTATTATATACTTCTTTCTTTTTAGATTCTGTCGCATTAATTGTTCTGGCCATGCTCTTGACTGCCAATACAGGATATTTACCAGAGGCTGACTCTGCAGACAGCATAAGAGCATCTGCACCATCTAATACTGCATTTGCCACATCATTAGTCTCTGCACGCGTAGGTCTTGGGTTATCGATCATGCTCTCCATCATTTGGGTAGCAATGATTACGGGTTTGCCCAGTTTGTTACATTTTTCTACAATGATCTTTTGCCAGATAGGAACATCTTCCATCTCAATCTCAACTCCAAGGTCTCCCCTAGCCACCATAACACCGTCTGTCTCCTCTAGAATCTCGTCTATATTCTCAAGAGCTTCAGGTTTTTCTATCTTGGCAACTACCTTAGAATGAGTTCCCGCTTCCTTAATTCTTTTTTTCAAATCAACAATATCCTCTGCACTCCTTACAAAAGAAAGAGCAATCCAATCCACTTCCTGTGTAAGGCCAAACCCAAGGTCAGTCACATCCTTATCTGTCAATGATGGTGCAGAAATAGTACTCTGAGGCAAATTAATTCCCTTTCTAGATTTTAATGAGCCACCATAGACTACTTTAGTAATTACTTTACTATCAGTAGTTTCCTCAACAGTCAATTCCAGTTTTCCATCATCTATCAAGATCATTTCTCCTGGTTTAACATCTTCAGGTAAAGAAGTATATGTCGTACTAATAATTTCGCTATTTCCCTCTACCTGTTCAGTAGTGATCGTTAATTTGTCACCTGCTACGATGGTGGTTTCTCCTCCTTCTATAAGATTCGTTCTTATTTTTGGCCCTTGTAAATCTTGTAACAATGCTACATGAGTTCCATTTTCTTCATTGAGTTCACGCACCAGCTTAATTACTTTTAGGTGATCGTCATGAGTGCCGTGCGAAAAATTTAAACGAAAAACATTTGCCCCAGCATCTATTAACTGTTGGAGAGTTTCCTTGTTATTACTGGCTGGGCCTACAGTAGCCACAATCTTTGATCTGTTAAAGTCACTTTTGTTCATTTCATCAAAATATAAAGTTCTCTTTTTGTTTTAGTGTATTGGGATCTAATGTTGTTGCATATTCTACACTATCAGAATTCTTTAAAGTTGCTAAGATAGCATTTGTCGGAAATAATTCACTCTCTCCATCTATTTTCACGAAATAATCAAACTGTTTTAATTCTGGAACAAGATATTTATCAGATAAAATATCATTAAATACAAGCCTGTTTTTTAATAAATAAATAGCGGTATGTTCAGTCTCAAATTTAAAATTTGAAATAGTAATGTTTTTCAATCCTACGAATTCAATCTGTATATCAGAGGCCTTTATAAAACTACAAGAAGGGCACTGATTCATAATCCAAGCTAATTTATACTCCTTTACTGAAGTAATAACGCCTAGCAAATCAAAATCATAAAGTACATCGATCTTGAGCTTATTTTTCTTCAAATGCATGAGAGTTATTGAATGTTTTTATGAAAATTTTAAGGGCTTTTATTCCTGCAAACAAAAATAATCTAAATGTCTGGAATTTGAACTTTAAAAAAATAGTTTGACATTATTTACTTTTATGTATTTCTTTGCAGCGTATTTTAACTAAACATTATTAAGAATGTCTGAAATAGCAAACAAAGTAACAGCGATTATTATCGACAAACTAGGAGTAGAGGAATCAGAAGTAACTGAAAAAGCAAGTTTTACAAATGATTTAGGAGCGGACTCTTTGGATACTGTTGAATTGATCATGGAATTCGAAAAAGAATTTAATCTTTCTATTCCTGATGATCAAGCTGAAAATATCGCAACTGTAGGAGACGCTATAACTTACTTAGAAGAAAACGCAAAGTAATTTTCGATCATAATCCCACTTCATGGAATTAAAAAGAGTTGTCGTTACCGGATTAGGTGCACTTACACCATTAGGAAATAATATCCAAGAATATTGGAATGGATTAGCCAATGGAGTTAGTGGAGCCGCTAGAATTACCAAATTTGACCCTGAGAAATTCAAAACTCAATTTGCATGTGAGGTAAAAAACTTGAATGTTACTGATTTTATTGACAGGAAAGAGGCCAGAAGAATGGATCCTACTACCCAATATGGGATGATAGTAGGTGAAGAGGCTATTTTAGATGCAAAATTAAATTTAGAAAAAATTGATAAAACCAGGGTTGGTGTTATCTGGGGTTCCGGTATCGGCGGACTCAAAACATTTCATGATGAAGTAACTGGGTTTGTAAACAATGATTCATCCCCTAGGTTTAACCCGTTTTTCATTCCTAAGATGATCGCAGATATAACGGCAGGTCATTTATCCATAAAATATGGTTTTATGGGGCCTAACTATGCAACAGTTTCTGCATGTGCATCTTCTACCAATGCAATTAATGATGCTTTTACCTACATTAGACTAGGTAAATCAGACATCATGTTAACTGGTGGTTCAGAAGCTGCAGTTGTAGAATCTGGTATAGGGGGATTTAATGCCATGAAAGCACTGTCAGAAAGAAATGATTCTCCTGAAACTGCTTCACGACCTTATGATAAAGATCGAGATGGTTTTGTTTTAGGTGAAGGCGCTGGCGCCCTCATTCTGGAAGAGTACGAACATGCTAAAGCAAGAGGCGCTAAAATATATGCAGAAATTATTGGTGGAGGAATGTCTGCCGATGCGTATCACATTACTGCTCCTCATCCTGAAGGATTAGGAATTATTCAGGTAATGAAAAATGCTTTGCATGACGCAGAACTTCAGCCAGAAGATATTGATTATATCAATACACATGGTACTTCTACGCCACTAGGGGATTCAGGTGAGTTAAAAGCCATTTTAAATGTATTTGGTGAACATGCTTATAAAATGAACATAAGCTCTACTAAATCAATGACTGGACACTTATTAGGAGCTGCTGGAGCTATTGAAGCAATCGCAAGCATCCTTGCTTTGCAAAATAGTTTGATTCCTCCTACTATTAATCATTTCTCTGACGATGATCAAATTGACCCAAGATTGAATCTTACATTCAATAAAGCAGAGAAGAAAGAAATCAATGTAGCATTAAGTAATACATTTGGTTTTGGTGGCCATAATACTTCTGTAATTTTCCGTAAAATCTCTTAATGCGTTTAATTTCTGTTCTAAAACGATTAATTAAACCCATATTTTACTCAAAAAGAGAAAAAGAGCTTTCACGGGCTTTTAAGAATATTATTGGATTCCATCCAATCAATCTCAAGCTATACATTTTGGCAATGCAGCATAGCTCCATTGCTGTACAGAAAGAGAAAGGATTTAAAGAATCTAATGAGAGGCTAGAATACCTTGGGGATGCTCTTTTGGGTGCTATTATAGCAGATTATCTTTTTGCAAGATATCCTTATAAGGAAGAGGGATTCCTAACTGAAATTAGGTCTCGCATAGTAAACAGAGAAGTACTCAATGCACTTGCTAAAAAAATAGGGATCAAGAAACTAGTTGAGTATAATAAATCTTCAAGATCCAATCTATCACATAAATCCCTTTATGGGGATAGTTTAGAAGCATTAATAGGGGCTGTTTATCTAGATTTGGGTTTTGATAATTGCAAAAAATTTATCCTCAAGAGGCTCATTGCCAATCACTACAACATAGAGGAAATTGTAGAAAACAATACGAACTACAAGAGTATTGTAATTGAATGGGCACAGAAAGAAAGCAAAGAAATTCGCTTTGATATAGAAGAAATTGCTAATGACAGCAGATATAAACTATTTAGTGCTACTATACTAATAGATAATACTCCCATGGGAAATGGCAGTGGTTTGAGCAAGAAAAAAGCAGAGCAGAGCGCTGCAAATGAGTGTTGTGAAACCCTTAAATTAATCTAGGTCAATATGAAAAAAATGAAACTAGGTGGTGCTTGCCTTAATCAAATCCCTTTTGATTGGGCACACAATATTCAAAATATTATTCATGCGATAAATGCTGCTAAAGAAGAAAAAGTAGCGTTATTATGCTTACCGGAACTTTGTATCACAGGATACGGTTGTGAAGATTTATTCTTGAGCACTTGGCTTCCTACAAAAGCTTTAAATAAACTAAATGAAATCATCTCCGAAACAGTAGGTATTACAGTCGTAGTAGGGCTACCTGTTTTGTTTGAAGGGAAGGTTTACAACACAGCCTGCACCATCTCTAATGGTGAGATATTAGGTTTTTATGCAAAACACCATTTAGCAAATGATGGAGTACACTATGAGCCTAGGTGGTTTAATTCATGGCCAAAAGAGGTAGTTAAAACCATTGAATTTAATGGGAAAAAATACCCTTTTGGTGCTTTTAACTTGACCCTTAATGAAGTTAAAATTGGTTTTGAAATTTGTGAAGATGCATGGAGGGAAGATAGACCTGCTTGTGAGTTGGTAAAACATGGAATAGAATTAATCTTGAACCCGAGTGCCAGTCATTTTGCTTTTCACAAAGCTGCTTTTAGGGAAAACTTAGTTGTCAGCAGCTCAAAAGATTTTAATTGTGTCTATCTATATACCAATCTGCTAGGAAATGAAGCTGGCAGAATGATTTATGATGGTGATATCATCTTTGCTCAAAAAGGTAAATTAATAGGGTTAAATAAAAGGTTGTCGTTTGAAGATTGTAATTTATTAACTCTTGAAATTGATTTTGAAAACCCTGAAAAATCTGAAAAGTCAGTCGCTCATAAGGATTATGAACCGATCAAGGAATTTTCAAAAGCAGCGTCATTAGGTCTTTTTGACTATATGAGAAAGAGTAAAAGTAAAGGTTTTGTCCTTTCTTTAAGTGGGGGAGCTGACTCATCAAGTATCGCTGTTTTAGTTGCAGAATCAGTTAAAAATGGACTTACTGAACTAGGAACAGAAAGATTTATAAAGAAAATTGGTTTTACTAATAAAATAATACCAGACGATTCCAGGTGTATCAAAAGGGAGTTGACCCACTACCTGTTAACAACTGCTTATCAAGGAACTGAAAATTCCTCTGTAGATACACTTGAATCTGCTAGAAACCTAGCTGAATCAATTGGGGCACAATTTCATCACTGGACAATTGATCAAGTAGTGAATACCTATACCAAGACTGTGGAAACCAGTTTGGGAAGACTGCTCACTTGGGAAAAAGATGATATTGCCCTTCAGAACATCCAAGCTAGAGCAAGATCTCCAATTATTTGGATGTTTGCTAATATTGAAAACAAACTTTTACTCTCTACTTCGAATAGAAGCGAAGGAGATGTAGGATATGCCACTATGGATGGTGACACTAGTGGTAGCATTTCTCCAATTGCAGCTGTTGATAAACATTTCATTCTTCAGTGGCTTCAGTACGCAGAAAAAGAATTAGGTTATGATGGTCTATCTTACGTAAATAATTTACAACCTACAGCAGAATTAAGGCCTCTTGAGATGAATCAGACTGATGAAGACGACTTAATGCCCTATCATATCATCGTCTCTATAGAAAAACTAGCTATACTAGATAAAAAATCTCCACTAGAAGTGTTTGAAATATTAAGGTTGCAAGATTTGGAAAGTGATCAATTACTGAAAGAACATGTTTCAAAATTCTTTAGGCTCTGGTCTAGAAATCAATGGAAAAGGGAAAGGATTGCCCCTTCTTTTCACTTAGATGCTTTCAACGTAGACCCTAGAACGTGGTGTAGATTTCCAATTCTATCTGCTGGTTTTCAAGAGGAACTTGAGGAATTACAAAAGATATGATTTTTTAGTTAGAATCTACCTGAATTTAACTTTGACATAAAAAAAATAACTATTTCATAAGGAATAAAATAAGCTTTCAAAGACCAATCAGAGCTTATTTTCACAATAAGTACTGCACTGATTTTAAAATGAACCAACCCCGACCCAAGGGTACGGGGTATCCATGGGCAATAATTTAATGATCGACTCAAGAGTCGGGGAATTAATATCCCTTAGGGATTAAAAAAACACCAATACCTCACTTTTTGCTAGAATCCTTAAAAACTGAGATATTGAATTTACATATAAAAGAATAAATGTACTTCAAAACACTTTAAACAAGGTTTTTTGTCATTTTTTTAATTCAGAGAGGCCCTAGTTAGCTAGGTTTTCACCCTTTATTTTTTTTAGCTGAAATCCGCTAAAGGTAACTATCCCTGAAAACGGCTACATTTAATCAAATTTATACCTCTATTTTTGTATAAATATTCGTTTATGAAAAGATGTTTTCTCATTTTACTTTTGTGCAAACTTCTATCAACCTACACTTATGGACAAAATGAGGTTCAAGTATTAGATGAAAATATAGCTTTAGCAGATAAGCTAAAATTCTCAGAACCAGAAAAGTCTTTAAAACTAGCCTTGTATTCTCTCACTAAAAGTAAAAAATTAAATCTTTACAAGCGTCATCTAAAAATAGCAGTCATCATAGGTCACATTTATACAGACAATGGAGACTTTAATAATGCAATAAAAATATTTGACGATGCCCTTACAATAGGGAAGGTCAATAATTTATCTTATGAGTTAGCAAATGCAGAAACTTACTTCGGGAATTTGTATTTAAAAATTGGTATGTATCACAAAGCATTGATTATGTATAAACGTGCTCATAAATACTTTGATAAAACAAATGATTATGCTGGTATGATCAAAACCATTACCAATTCTGCTATTTGCCAAATGTTTCTAAACAATTATGACACGGCTTCTACTAGATTCCATAAAGCACTAACACTAGCAGAAAATAAACATAAGATTAAAGAACAAGGGTTAATAAACAACAATCTTGGGAGATTGCACCTAAGGAAAAAAGAATTTACTAGAGCAAAAAAATACTTTCTATTATCTATTGGTTTCTTGAAGCAATCCGGGAAGTTAAATTCTGTGTTCAGAAGCAAGCTACTTCTTGCAGAAATTGATTTTCATGATGGAAAAATTCAACAAGCCTACCAGGAAGCAAAATCGGCCTACGATAGTTCATTCATCCTGAAGGACTTTCAGAATATAGTTAGAGCAAAAAAATTGATCGCTGAAGTTCATCTATATCAAGGAAATTTAAATGAAGCGGTTAATCAGTTTCAAGATGCCATCTCTCTTGGAAAAAAATATAAGATTAGGCAAAATTTAATGTCTGCTCAAATTTCATTTTTAAAGTGTTTATTAAACCACGGTAAATTTAATCTCGCAGATCAGCTATTTGAAGAGGCTATTAAATTAGCTACATTTTTAAATAGTGCTGAAGGGTTAATAGAAATTCATGAGTTAAAAGGACAACGATATGAGTTAGTTAAAGAATTTGAAGAGGCCTACCGCACAAGTCAGAAAAGAGAAAGTATAATAGACAGCATCAATCAATTTGAAAAGTATGAATTAATAGAGCGCTTAGAACAAGAATACAATCATGAAAAAAAGGAATATGCCTTATCTCTTCAAATTCTTAAAGACAAACAAGCAATTATATGGTTGGTCCTTGCCATTGTGACAATCTCTGTCCTGTTTCTTTCAATAATCTTGGTTTATAGCAACAGACAAAAAAATGCTAAATTAAAATTTGAAATGAATGAAGCTATCTTGAGAAAGAAAAACTTAGAAATACAAAAAAATAAAGAATTAGAATCTGTTAATGCTGAAATAAAAGGTCAAGAGTCTGAAAGGAAAAGACTAGCAAGAGAATTACATGATGGTCTAGGCGGTACACTTACCTCTATCAAATGGAGTTTATCGCAATTAAATGTTAGGAAAAATGACATAAAAGCACTCGAAAAGGTTGTTAATAGATTAGATAGTGCTTGTCAGGAAGTAAGATCAATTTCGCATCATTTAATGCCTAAGTTTTTTGAAGAAACTAGTTTAGTAAGTGCTGTTGAAAATTACCTTCAGGAAATTGGTAGCAATCCTAAATTGGAGATCAGTCTTGAGGTTTATCCAGAAGATGAAATTGAAAATATAAGTAATCAATTAAAAAACGATATTTATAGGCTAATTCAAGAATTAAGTATAAATACTCTTAAACATGCTCAAGCGCAAACCTTAGAAGTACAAATAATTATGCACGATGATTATATAAGTCTAATAGTAGAGGACAATGGAATTGGATTTGCTCAAGATAAAGTTAATAAAGGAATAGGGTTAGAGAACATGAAATCTCGCATTCTATTATACAATGGAAAGTATAATATAGATTCAAAATTGAACAGAGGGACATTGATAGATATTAGTATTCCTATAAACTAAATGATACATGGAGAAAAGTAAAATCATCCAGATTATGGTAGTTGATGATCATCGAATGATTTTAGATGGGATTCAGTCCCTCATTGACAGTCAAGTCGATATGGAACTAAAATACATTGCGAAGGATGGAAATGAAGCAATTAGAACTCTAAAAATAGATTCTACGATTGACCTCATCATTACTGATATCAATATGCCCAATATTACTGGGGTAGATTTATGTAAATATGTTAATACTCATTATGCTGAAATCAATCTACTCGTATTATCTATGGATGATGACATCCAGACTATCAAAGAACTCTTGAAAGCAGGTGCCCTAGGGTATATTCTTAAAAATACTGGAAAAGATGAATTGTTTGAAGCAATTAGAACAGTCTATCAAAATGAATCTTACTTCAGTGGTTCTGTCCAAAAAAATATCCTGGATAGTATGACCAAAGCAAAGAAAGTACCTAAAAACGGTGCAAGACTATCTAAACGTGAGATAGAGATTATCAAATTGATTTCTAATGAACTAACTACCAATGAAATAGCAGAAAAATTATTTATAAGTTTACACACTGTAGAGAGTCACCGAAAGAATATCTTGAGAAAAACTAATTCAAGAAATATTGCTGGGCTTATGAAATACGCTTTAAAGGAAGGCCTCATAGAATAATTTCACTGTTTTCAGGGATTAAAATAGCCAGATTCAGCCATAATTTTACTTCACCATACCTACTAAATTTACAATAAAACAATTAAAAATGGAAAACGGTGAAATGAACCAACCACGCCCCAGTACCTCTGCTGAGAAAGCTATGGCGCTCGCAGAAAGATACAGGGTATTTATGGGCAATCATTTAATGATTGACTCAGTGCCTCCGCAAAGAAGCTTCAGTGCCCGCAGAAGAGTCGGGGTGCCCCACCAAGGGGAGTCATATCTCTTAGGGAATAAAACTCTTGATTTACATCTCACTATTTTTTAGTGAACACTTCATTTTTTATCTCATTTATAAACAATAGATTCACAAAAGTATAATAGGCTACCACCTGATAAATCGAGATTTTTCCTATTTATAAATTACTAACTCACTCAAATAATTATTCAATTTCAAAACATTAACAGAATTTTAAGTACGGTTTTATCATCAGTTTAATGGTTATATTACAGAACAGATTCCTCTATTCTAATTTGTTTTTATAATAGATCATGCTGCTTGCGTGACTATTGACTAATATGTGAAGACAATTTATTATTCTATTAATTTAAATTCAGTAGTATGAAAAAAATAAAACTAAACAAATTAAAAGTTGAAAGCTTCGTTACATCAATTAATAAATATGATGAATTACATCTAAAAGGTGGGTCTAAAACAGAGTTGGAACATTCTATTATTTGCCTTACAATCATATTAGATCCAAATGATGAGGCTTTCAATGATTCATGCCCTTCAGCTATTTTAGGAACTCATATGAATCCATGTGCGGCATCAGTTACAGGATGTGCATAAGGCTTAATCCCTAAGAGAATGAACCAACCCCGACCCAAGGGTACGGGGTATCTATGGGCAATAATTTAATGATCGACTCAAGAGTCTGGGAATTAATATCCCTTAGGGATTAAATCAGCTAATTGCCAAATAGGTGGTGGTCTTGGGATAAGCTTTGAAACAGGCTTCTATTCTACTCAAACAAGGATTTTGCTCTAAAAAAAAATTTAGCCAGATGATAGTAAATTTCTATTATGAGAATATTCCATAATATGAGTTTAACAATCACTGATAACAGCCATAAATATCTATCCCAGATTTCCGCGATGATATTGAGGTTCTTTCTATTAATCTTTGTAAAAGGTGATTCCGAAAAACCTTAAAAGAGTAGGATTACAAATATTTAAATGATTATTATGAAGAAGAAAATTAGTTTAAGCGAATTGAAAATAAAGAGTTTTGTAACTCAGTTTAACAGTGAAAATAAGGTAAAAGGTGGGACTTCAGCACCTCCTGCAGGAACTGGGTCTCTCTGTTTTTCTATTGAAAGAGGTGCAAATGGGCAATTAAAATGTGCAAGACAACTTGATTCAGATATAGGCATTTGCTAAAAAACCTAAAAGCTTGATACGATCTTACCTATCAAGCTTTTTTGAATTTTATTTTAAGATTTATAATACCTGGTTACTACTATCCAATAAAAGTTTAACCTAATGTCAAACTCACATTTTGCAATGGACCAACCCCGACCCAAGGGTACAGGGTATCTATGGGCAATAATTTAATGATCGACTCAAGAGTCTGGGAATTAAATTAAAAATTTGATGCAAACCATAACCAACAGCCATCCAATTACTTAAATCTTAATCTTTTCTCACCATACTGAGGAATATACCTACGTGACAAATAAGAATTTAACCCGAATGATGCATTAGACTTTTAAGAGAAAACATAAATGGCTGTTAGATAGCTGCCTAAAT
Source organism: uncultured Cyclobacteriaceae bacterium (assembly GCA_937958005.1). Classification (GTDB taxonomy): domain Bacteria; phylum Bacteroidota; class Bacteroidia; order Cytophagales; family Cyclobacteriaceae; genus JANSWY01. The sequence goes on along the minus strand of CALGOB010000130.1, from coordinate 17,325 downwards.
TCTGATTTGCAACGCAGACATAGTCTCCATTATGGTGAGTAGGAAATTAGGATTTAAGTGGCTAAATGACTGTTAGTTATGGTTTGCATCAAATTTCTAGTGCATCATTCGGGTTTAACCTGCATTTCAATACTTGGGCAAAGCAACAAAAAGGAGCTAACTTGTTACTAGCAGTCATGTCAAATCCTATGAATATAATGGTGAGGTTACCCCTACCCGCATTTTCCGCTTTTAAACTTTTCGAAACCAAAATGGATAAAAAGTTATCAGAATTGGGGAGTGATTTTCATAAAATCGTTAAAAATCAGATGGATTACTGATGAAAGTACCTCTTTTATCTGTTTTTTCTGTCTAAAATTAGATGCTTGTTTTTTAAAAGCGGAATCCCTGTCACCCTGAGTAAACTCCAATTAATTTCGATATCTTTCTCTATAGAAACAATAAATATTTAAAGTATCAATCATTGATTCTCCTCCTGTATAGATAAACAATAAATAAAATAACGAAAAAAGAACATGCTATCCAATAGAGCCAGTTTGTTGTATAAATTTGGAGAGGTCTCATGTTTCCATTGGCAATGAATGTGGCCCAAAAATAAGGGTGGGATTTAATCTCTCCTGCGGTTTCTAAGTAATCTAACTTTGCAAATCTTAAAGCTTCATCTTTTTGTTTGCCCTCTGCTAAGTATTTGTAGAAACTATTCATTATGTCAGTGGTACTCTTATCATTGGCAGACCATAAACTCATGATAACACTTTTGGATCCTGCATAGAAAAAACCTCTTGCCAAGCTGATAATACCCTCTCCGTCGATAATCTTCCCATAACCTGTATTACATGCACTAAGTACAGCCATTTCATTTGGAATATTCATCCCAAACAATTCATAGGTATGTATGAATCCATCATTGATTGAATCTCTTTTGTCTTGGGTAAATATCAATTTTGAAAGCATAGGATCATCATCGTTTACTAAGCCATGAGTTGCTAAATGTATAATTTCATAATTACCAGAAGATGCTTTAAAAGAAGATTCAGAAGCTTTTTCTTGAATGAAAACATCTCCTTCAAACCATTCAAAAGAATTAATTCTATTATTCCAGTCAAGGTTAGGAAATATGCTTGACCAAATACATCCCTTGATACAGGGATATTTAGTTTAACCTGAAATTAACTAGTCAGTCCTTCCTAGATTATCTGACTTCCATTAGCTTTGGAAAAAACTAAGCGAAATGGATAACCTCAAAGCAGAACTAATTACCATAGGAGACGAAATTTTATATGGGCAAATTGTAGATACTAACTCACAGTGGATGAGCACAGCATTGGATAAAATTGGTGTAAAGGTCATCCGAAAAACTACAATTGGCGATTTGGAAGATGAAATCCTTACTGCTTTTGCCGAAGCTGAAAGCAGGGCTGATGTTGTGCTGATAACAGGAGGTCTCGGCCCTACCAAAGATGACCTCACTAAACCATGTATCGCAAAATACTTTGATTCAACCATCGCCATTAATGAGCAAGCACTAGAAGAACTTACGGCTTTTTTTAAAAGTATCAATAGAGAACTCACCCCTATCAACCGCGCCCAAGCAGAACTTCCTGTCAAATCGGAAATAGTCAGTAATCAGCTAGGTACAGCTGCAGGCATGTGGTTTCATGAACGAGGTAAAGTCTTTGTCAGCATGCCGGGTGTTCCTTTTGAGATGAAAAAAATGATGACAGATATAGTCATTCCTAAAATACAAAGTACTTTCCAAACACCTTTGATCTATCATAAATTGATTAAAACTGTAGGAATAGGGGAATCATGGCTTTCGGAATTAATTGAAGAATGGGAAAACCAATTACCTGAAAATATAGGGTTAGCCTATTTACCCAGTATCGGGCAAGTTAAATTACGTTTAACAGCCACAGGGGAACATATAGAGGTACTAAAGAATCAGGTAGCTGAACAAGTGGCTAATGTACTTCCCTTAATCCAACAATACGTTTTTGGATATGACCAAGATACTCTTGAAAGTGCCATTGGCAAGAAATTATTGGATACCAGCAGAACAATAGCAACTGCGGAAAGTTGTACAGGTGGCTATATCGCTCATCAAATCACCTCTGTACCAGGGAGTTCCAAATACTACAAAGGCTCCGTAATTGCCTATGATAATCGCATTAAAACAGATCACCTAAATGTCTCAAAGGAAATTCTGGATGCCCATGGAGCTGTCAGCCAAGAAGCTGTAGAACAAATGGCTATCAACGTCCGAAAAATACTGGGAACTGACATTGGTATTTCAACGAGTGGCATAGCTGGGCCAAGCGGCGGAACTCCTTCCAAGCCAGTTGGGACTATTTGGGTAGCTTATGCAGATGAGCATAAATGTGTCAGTAAAAAATTGAACTTAAGTAAAAACCGTGACTTAAATATCAAATACACTGCAACTGCTCTTTTAAATTTAACCAGAATGGAAATGGATGCTATATCCGTGCAAACACTAGGTACAAAATCTTAAGAAATAACATATCATTGGTATTTGACAAACATAACAAAATATAATTTCTTTAATTTAATTTTTACAAAATATTAGATTAAACAATAAATACTAACAAACGTTAGTTTACATTTTTATTAAATAGGATTTCTCATTATATTAGCCTCACAAAGCTAAGAATGATATAAAAATAAATAGATGGCAGCAATAGAAATGGTAATGCCTAAAATGGGCGAAAGTATCATGGAAGGAACTATTCTCACCTGGTTAAAAAATGTAGGTGATGTAATAGAAGAAGACGAATCAGTTTTAGAAGTAGCAACAGATAAAGTTGATACAGAAGTGCCATCTATCCATGCGGGTGTACTTAAAGAAATTTTAGCGCAGGAAGGTGATGTAATTGAAGTAGGTAAACCGATAGCAATTATAGAAACGGAAGGTGGGGCAGAAGTGGTGGTTAGTTCTCCAGCCGAAGCCGCAACTCCTGTAGCTGCAGCTACTGCAATTGTAGAGGATGCCATTACAAATCACAGTGCTGATAATACAAACGGTACTATTGAAAGCAACCGTTTCTATTCTCCCTTAGTACTTAATATTGCGAAAGCAGAAGCCATATCATCTAATGAACTGGAAACTGTTCCTGGTACTGGAAAAGATGGAAGGGTTACCAAAAAAGATATTTTATCTTACGTAGAAACAAGGAAATCAGCTCCGGCACCCGCACCAGCAAAAGCCCCTAAGGCACAACCTGCAGCCAAAGCAGCTCCTACGCCTATGCCAGTTTCTGTAAGTGGTGAGGATGAGATCATTGAAATGGACCGCATGAGAAAAATGATCGCTGAGCGAATGGTCGCTTCTAAGCAAATCTCCCCTCATGTTACTTCTTTTGTAGAAGCTGATGTAACCAATATTGTCAAGTGGAGAAACCAAATGAAAGTTTCTTTTAAAGAAAGAGAAGGACAAAGCTTAACCTTCACTCCTATCTTCATGGAAGCAGTTGTGAAAGCGATCAAAGACTACCCAATGATCAATGTTCAAGTGGACGGAGATAAAATTGTCAAGAAAGGAAGCATAAACATAGGACTAGCAGTTGCCTTACCTTCAGGAAACTTGATCGTACCTGTTATTAAAGGCGCTGACCAGCTTAATTTATTAGGCTTGACACAACGAGTGAATGACTTAGCAAAAAGAGCTAGGAACAATCAATTAAAACCAGATGAATTATCTGGTGGTACTTATACCATTTCCAATGTTGGTTCATTTGGAAATGTAATGGGCACACCGATCATTATGCAACCACAAGTCGCAATCATGGCACTTGGTGCAGTTATCAAAAAACCGGCAGTAGTCGAAACTCCTGATGGGGATTTTATAGGAATTAGGCATAAAATGTTCTTGTCTCACTCTTATGACCACAGAGTAGTAGATGGTGCACTTGGAGGAATGTTTGTAAGAAGAGTTGCAGATTACCTAGAAGATTTCGATATCAAAAGAACTGTTTGATAAGCAGCATATTTACAACCCAAATAAATATCCCTGCCGTAATTGGTAGGGATATATTTTTGGGTAAAATGTTGAAAATCAATTCACTTTGGACAAGTGAATAACTTAACCATTATTAAACTATTTATTTACTATTTTTCTAAAACAAAACCTTGATAGGATCCATCATATAAGAATATTTGTATCCTATATTCTCCTGAAGATGCTTTGGTTAAAAATTTATCAGCAGCAGCTTTTACTTTGAATCCACTACCTTGCCATTTTGCAATCAACTCATTGGCATTATTATAAACTTTAATTTTCAACAACCTACCAGAAACTTTAATCTTACTGGAAAATTGATCATAGTTTATATACTTCTCCTTGTTTGATACTTCATTTTCTATTGAAATAGGCTCTTTATGATCAACATCATCAGTACCTTTAGATGTCCCATCAACAGTTATTGAAAATACAAATACCATAGATGACAATATGATGTTCCTTAACTTCATGAGTTCAAGTTAGGTACATTTTAAATGTTAATTTTGGAAACTCGTTAGACTCAATAATTTTCCCGATCAGTTATCATTTATTATAGATAAATTGTCTCCATAATATCTGTTCAGTCTTTGACCACAGTAGATCTATAAGTAACTATAGAATAGATACTTACCATTACTCAATTTATTCATTCTACAATCAAAATATCTACCATATAGTTTCACCTCTTTCATAGCTCTTAAAGCCGCAATATGCATTTGAAATTTGATACAAACCCTAACTAACGGTCATATAGTCACTTAAACACTATTTTCCTATTCACCATTTCGGTGTCGCAAATAAGGGTTTAAGCAACCATCTTACAACTATTGGTAATTCTCCCTTAAAAGTATAAGGCATCATGCGGTTGAATGATCAAAAATCTAAAAATCCCTCACAGATCAATTTAGGTTTTAATAACTTCTTTTAACAATTTTTATGATAGTTATCTCCATTAAGATCTTTTATTTGTGCTTCAAGCAACCTATTAAAAGGTTTTATCATTATCATATTGAGTTTATTAGACATCAACACTAATCGATTGAAGGAAGAAGAACTGATACAGCAATGTAAGGATGGCCTCAGTACGGGTCAAGAAGTACTGTACAATCAATGTGCTAATATGATGTTTAGGCTGTGCTTCAGATATTTACATGAAGAAAATGAAGCTGAAGATGCCATGATCAAAGGATTTGTCAAGGTTTTTAATAACATACACAAATTTGACTACAGAGGAAAAGGGAGTCTAAATGGTTGGATCAAAAGAATCATGGTGAATGAATGTCTGATGGAACTCCGAAAAAGAAAAATGCTTACCTCTCCATTAGATAATAGCCTACAAGTGGAAGTGGAAGCCGAAGCATTAAGTCACCTTGGTGCTGAGCATATTTATAATTTGATTTCACAATTACCAAATGGTTATAGAACGGTATTTAATTTACATGTGGTAGAAGGTTATCCACATAAAGAAATAGCAGAAAAATTGAACATTAGTGAAAATACTTCAAAATCTCAACTAAGCAAAGCTAAAGCGATGTTGAGAAGACTCATAGAAGAAAATGAACAATGATATGGAAGAAAATAAACTAAATCATATCGTGAAAGATAAAATCAAAAAGGTAGAAGATAAACTTGTTCCAGGTACAGGATGGAACAAAGAAAAATCTTGGCATAAAATCAAAGAGATTCTAAACACAAAAAACAAGCAGCTTATCATGTGGTATTTTGCCACTGCTGCTTCTATCTCTATTCTAATAGCTGCTACTTCCGACAAAGCATTAGTTTATCTGCCCTTCTTACATGAAGAATCAAAAACAGAAATCGCCAGTATTACTGCTCCTGTATTAAATGAGGTTCAAAAATCTTTATTCAGTCATAAAATTGAGATGGAAATAATTGAAAAAAAGGGCTTAGAATCATTCAAAAAGGTTAACTGCAGTAAAACAAAGGTCAAACCCATTGAAATAAAAACGAAGACACCTAATGTCTTATTTGAAGAGAAGGCGACTAAGAAACCTATCCAATTTGATGTTCAAGGATCCGTTAACATCAATAAGATCAGTGGTTTTAATCCAGGTATTTCAGCAGGCTTCAAATATGTGTTTCTAAATAAAGAAAATTTTAATAAATACGTTATTATTGGATTAAGTACCAATTTTATTTACCAAAATACTCCAGAGTCTTCAAATAGCAGACTTTATCCAGCTACTTTTGTCAATGCCAAATATGGCCAATCTAAAAGACAAGAAAACTCTTTTAAAGAATGGGAAATGAGTGCTGGCTATCTTTTGAATCCAAATCAAATAATTTATAAAGACACTACGATCAGATTACAGTACACTAGAACAATTGGAAATAAATTCAAAATAGGACCAGAACTTATTTTTACCGATAATTTAAAAAAGGTATATCCAGGAATTACCTTGGCATTCGGTTAAATAAAGATGTTTTTTAGTTAATCACGAATCAGATGATCTTTAAATAGGAAATTAGTTTGTTAAACCACTATTAACAATTTCGCATTAACCATTCTAAATCATTGATAAAAAGCAAAATTATCTTCATGTTTGCCATTATTTATCAAAATAGGAATTGAAATGCTACCTCATATAGATCCAATTACTACAAAAAGTTGGAAATCATTACAGCAACACGCTGAAAATATTAATCAAACTAACATAAAAACTTTGTTTGATCAGGATCCTAAAAGGTTCTCTAAGTTCTCCACAAGCTTCCAAGATATTTTACTTGACTATTCTAAAAACTTAATCACTGATGAGACACTAAGTCTTTTTAAAGAATTAGCTAAAGAAGTTGGTCTTGAAGAAGCAAAATCTAAAATGTTTAGTGGAGATCCTATCAATATGACTGAAGGCAGGTCTGTATTACATACTGCCTTAAGGGCAAAAAAAGAAGCCCAAATTTATACTGATGGTACTAACATCGTTCCAGATGTGCATAACGTCTTGAACAAAATGAAAAGCTTCACCCATAGATTACATAATGGTCAGCATACGGGCTTTACAGGGAAACCACTTAAAAATATTGTCAACATAGGCATCGGTGGATCAGACCTTGGGCCTTTTATGGTTTGCGAGGCATTAAAGCCTTATCAAATAGCAGGAATCAACACCTATTTTGTTTCCAACGTAGATGGAACTCACATAGCTCAAACTTTAGAAAAAGTAGATCCTGAAACAACCTTATTCATCATCGCATCTAAGACTTTTACTACGCAAGAAACTATGACCAATGCTTTCACAGCTAAGAAATGGTTTCTGGATGCAGCAGTAGAGGAAAAATATGTAGCAAAGCATTTTATTGCGCTATCTACCAATATAGAAAAAGTTACAGCGTTTGGCATTGCGAATGAAAATATTTTTCAATTCTGGGACTGGGTTGGAGGAAGGTACTCTCTATGGTCAGCCATAGGAATGAGCATTGCCTGTACGGTAGGTTTTGATAACTTTGAGAAGTTACTGAATGGTGCTAATTCTATGGATCAACATTTCCAAAAAGCACCTTTTGAAGAAAACCTCCCAACCTTGTTGGCTTTCCTAGGAATCTGGTACAACAACTTTTTTGGCGCATCTTCTCATGCTGTTTTAGCTTATGATCAACTACTCAATGCTTTTGCAAGATATCTTCAACAAGGTGATATGGAAAGCAATGGAAAAACTGTTGATAGAAATGGAAAAAGAGTTACTTATGAAACGGGACCTATTATCTGGGGGGAACCAGGGACCAATGGACAACATGCTTTTTATCAGTTGATACATCAGGGTTCTAAAATGATCCCTTGTGATTTTATTGCTTCAGCCAACCCTCAAAATAATTTCGATGATCATCATCGAAAATTACTGGCCAATTTCTTTGCTCAAACAGAAGCTTTAATGAAAGGGAAAAATGAAGCGGAAGTGATCGCTGAATTTGAAGCAAAGGGATTATCTACTGAAGAAATCAAACAATTAACCCCTTTTAAAGTATTTGAGGGTAATAAACCTACTAATAGCATCTTACTTAAGAAGCTTACCCCTGAAAACCTAGGTGCTTTAATTGCTTTATATGAGCATAAAATCTTTGTTCAAGGAGTTGTATGGAACATCTTTAGTTTTGACCAATGGGGCGTAGAACTAGGTAAACAACTTGCCAGTATGATCTTACCAGAACTAGAAAGTGAAGAAGAAATCACCCAACACGATGATTCTACAAATGGCCTGATCAACGCCTATAAAAAAATGCGTGATTAGCGATTTGTTATTACTAATCACCGATGAACCAACCCCGACCCAAGGGTACGGGGTATCTATGGGCAATAATTTAATGATCGACTCAAGAGTCGGTGATTTAATATCCCTTAGGGATTAAAATTCTATTGCAACAAGGTCTTCAGAAAGAGATCTTGTTGCCTACCCTATAATCTATTATTTTCAGCTTTTACTTTGGCACCACACTTCCCTACTAATCATGTAAAAGTGTTTTCAATCAATAGCTGGAGGTAGTTGTTTAATGCCAATTTAGCTTTAAAAAATCGGATTAGAATTATTAGTTTATTTTTTATCCTCAAAGGCAAAAAATGAAGGAATAGCAGCGCTATCCAAAGGCTTTATAACGCATGAGAATGGGGAATAAACAGGAAGATACACGAAGTTTTAAAGGTAATTTGGTATAAAATGTAGGATCTCTTTCAAAAAGTCCCACTAAGACATAAACCTTTATAGGCAAAAATGTGCACACAAGATTCCTGTAGCAATTGCCACATTCAAAGATTCTGCCCCTCCTACCCTTGGGATCATCACTGGGTGGGAAATTTGAGAAATTAACTTTTCATCTATTCCTTTCGATTCGTTTCCCATTAAAATCAACCCTGGAATGGGATCAGTTACTTTGTGTAAAGGTTCGCCATTTAATAAAGCTCCGTAGATAGGGATTTTCAAATTTGGCAAAGTATGATTTAAATCTAAATAATGTACTTTCACTCTCGCAAATGACCCCATGGTAGCATTGATCACCTTGGTGTTATAAACATCCACGGTGTCCTTTGAACAGATCAATTGTTTTATTCCAAACCAATCGGCTGTTCTAATGATGGTGCCCAAATTCCCCGGATCTTGAACCCTATCCAAGCCAATAATCCAGCCATTTTGTTCAAAATTCTGATCTTTTTCGATTGATACAAGGGCTAATCCTGATTGATTTGTTTTAAAGGTTCCAGCAGATTCTATAATTTGCTGCCCAGTAATCGTTACAACCCCCGATAATTTACTTAATTTTGCTTCGTTTTGATAATAGAAATCTTTTGTAACGAGCAGTTTGATAATCTGAAGTTGGGAATTTGCCAATTCCAAGATATTTTTGGCTCCCTCAATTACAAAAACACCTTCCTTATCTCTGTTTTTCTTTAACTGTAATGATTTTATATACTTTATCTCTGCTTTAGAAACCATATCGAAATTGAGCTTAGCCACAAGGATAAGAAATAACATGGTAATTTATTTCATCATGGTATTTTTATTGAGTGGATGCTATGGAAGTAAGTTTTTGCAAGAGAATGAAAAAATCCTTGCCAATCAACGCATCAAAAGCACAACAAAAACTAAAGTAGAAGGATTAGAATCTAGCTTTGAGCAGAAAAAGGCAAAAAGACTGTCATTCACTGTCAGGCTTTTCAAATGGGGAGAAAATAAATATAATCCAGAAAAATATAGCAAGAAAATCAGTAAAGCAGCAGCTAAATATGATGCTAAAATTGCAAAAACCAATAAGGCTTCCAAGATCAAGAGATATACTGAAAAGAAACTGCATAAAAAAAGAAAGTTCTCTGACAAAATTCAATTTGGCAATACCTTCATGCAGTGGGGGAAACCCTTGTCTATTTATAATCAAAGTGCTATAGAACAAACAGTAGAGAACCTAAAGAATAAAATGCATTCTGAAGGGTATTTTAATAGTGAAGTAACTTATAAGGAAAAAATACGAGGAAAATTAGTAGATATTACTTACCTGGTTAAACCTAAATCGCCATATATTATAGACAGTATCAATTTTCTAATCCCAGACAAAAACATTTCAAAAATTGTCATAAACAAAAGTTTGATACAAACTGGTAATAGATATAGACAAAAAGACCTCACTGCAGAACGCGATAGAATCAGGAATCAATTGGCCAATAATGGTTATTATGGGTTTAGTAGGCAATATGTAACTTTTGAAGTAGACACAACTATTACGGGAAATCAAAAGACAATGGTAAATGTGTTGGTCAAGAACCCTAGTGGGTTAAACAAACACAAAATCTATAAATTAGACTCTGTCATTTTTGTGTCTGACTCAAACTCCAAGCTTAGGGTAAAAAGAAGGCAAAAAACTTACAATAACATCACTTATGATTATGTGAGAGATATTTATTCTTCAAAGATTTTAGATTGGCGTATTTTCATTTATCCGGATAGTCTCTACAGTGAAAAAAATACCTTTGAAACTCAAAAGCAGTTATCCAATGTTAATAATTTTAAATTCATCAACATAAAATATGATACAACTGGTGGTAGTTTTATAGCACATGTTTTCACTAGTCCACTAAAAAGATTTGAAACCTCTTCAGAAGTAGGTATAAATAGTAGAGGCGGATTACCAGGGCCTTTTGTAAATTTAGGGTTGGTCAATAGAAATACATTTGAGGGATTGGAAAACATAGATCTAACATTTAACGGTGAGGTTATAGGTTTAAACAGGGTAGGTCAGGATACTACTACTTTTGATTCCTTTGAATATGGAGGGAATATATCATTTAATTTTCCCCAGTTCTTAATCCCGATCAGTAAGAACCTTAAATCTAAAATAGGCAAGTATAATCCTAGAACAACTGTCTCAGGCGGTATTAATTTTGTGGAGCGTCAGGATTTTTTCAGAAATACCTTCAACGCTGCCATTACTTATAACTGGCAAAATAATAAAAAGACTGTATATAGTTTCACCTTGGCAGATATACGGTATATAAGATCAGAAGTTAGACCAGGGGATTTTAGAAATCGGTTAACTGAATTAGAAAATCAAGGAAATACTTTTGCCCGATCATTTGAACCTGGTTTTGTGAGCAGTTCTATTTTCACCATTAAAAAAGACTTTAACGAATACGGGAATAATACTTCCTCCTCTTCCTATTTAAGAGGAAATACGGAACTAGGAGGAAATGTGACCAGTATTTTTGGTGATTCCATCTTGGGAACGGACATTTCTTATTATAAATATTTAAAAAGCAGTATTGATTTCAGGCATCATATCCCTTTGAGTAAAAGAACCTCATTTGCTTTTAAAATTAATGCTGGTTTTGCTTTCCCTTATGGTAATGACACGTTATCAACTCTTCCATATGAAAAGTTTTTTTTTAGTGGGGGAAGCAATAGTATACGTGCCTGGCAACCCAGAAGGCTAGGGCCTGGTTCGTTTAGTCCATTGGATAACAATAACAACATCAGCTATCAATTTGAACAACCTGGGGACATCATTTTTGAAACTAGTTTTGAATTCAGGGCAAAGCTCTTTGGCTTTTTTAGTTGGGCATACTTTGTAGATATAGGAAATGTATGGACTTGGTATAATGATAACTCTAGACCTGGTTCACAATTTGAGGTAGATCGATTTTTAGGTGAACTTGCGGTAGGCTCAGGAATGGGCTTAAGGCTTGATTTTTCCTTCTTACTGGTAAGGGTTGATTTAGGAATAAAAGTATTTGATCCCGCACAACCGCTTGGGAGCAGATATGTTTTAGACAATTTCACATTTAAAGGCCTTGACGATAATGCTGAGAACGTGAGAATAGTCAACACCCCTCAACTTAACATAGGAATAGGATATCCTTTTTAGAAAATGGAAGAAATCAATAAAGAAACAATTGTTGTTTGGCTTAAAGACTTACAAGACAGGATTTGCACAAGTTTGGAGGAATTAGATGGGAAGTCAATTTTTAAAGAAGACCTTTGGGAAAGACCGGAAGGTGGAGGTGGAAGATCAAGGGTAATTACAAATGGCAATGTAATTGAAAAAGGTGGAGTAAATTTTTCTGCTGTGCATGGTCAAACTCCAGATAAAATATTGAAGGCACTTTCCTTAGATAAAGCAGATTTTTTTGCAACAGGTGTATCAATTGTCCTGCATCCAAACAACCCGATGGTTCCTATTATTCATATGAATGTTAGGTTTTTTGAGATGTCCAATGGCACTTGGTGGTTTGGTGGAGGAATAGACCTAACTCCTCATTATGTGATAAAAGAAGATGCGTCCTTTTTTCATCAACAACTTAAAAATGCCTGCGATCAGCATGATCCCAATTATTATACAAAATTTAAGAAATGGGCTGATGATTACTTCTTTATCAAACACAGAAATGAAACCCGGGGTATAGGAGGGATTTTCTTTGATAGGCTCTCCAAAGACGAATCCCATAGTAAGAAAGATCGTTGGGCATTTCTACAAAGCGTTGGTAATGCCTTTGCTCCCATTTATGTAACGCTAGCAAAAAAGCATTTAAATGATCCTTTTACTTCTAAAGAAAAAGCATGGCAAGGGTTAAGAAGAGGGCGCTATGTTGAATTTAATTTAGTTTGGGATAAAGGCACCAAATTTGGTTTAGATACCAATGGCAGAACTGAATCTATCCTTATGAGTATGCCACCATTAGCCAATTGGGAGTATTCGCATATTCCAGCAAGAGGTTCTAAAGAAGAGGAAACACTGAATTTTTTGAAAAAAGAAATTGATTGGGTAAATGCTTGATTGGTTACTTAAAATAGATACTGAATTGTTTCTATATCTAAATCATTGGCGGGCTGATTGGATGGATCCTGTAATGATATTTTTATCTGCTAAGAAAGTTTGGATTCCACTTTATGTAATCATTTTTGGTGCCATAATTTATAGTTATAAAAAATGGTCTTTTGTCTACCTACTAGCATTAATTCTTTCAGTAACTGCTGCCGATCAAATAACCTCAGGCTTCATGAAACCTTATTTTAAAAGGTACAGACCATGTCACGAATCTAATTTAACTGATCAGGTGCTAACACCCGGTAAATGTGGTGGAAAATACGGATATGCATCTTCTCATGCAGCCAATACATTTGCCGTCGCATTCTTTATCTTTTTCCTATTTAATAGAGAGCAAAAAAAATGGCCACAAATGCTATTAATTGTTTGGGCAGCACTCATTTCTTACAGTAGAATTTACTTAGGTGTACATTATCCTTTGGACATTATCACCGGAGCATTAATTGGCATCGTATGTGCCTTTTTACTCAAACAAATATCTTTTAGATTATTTAGTAAATTAACTAGTTAGTTTATAACATATTTAGGCTAGCCAAGAATCTTTCTTTGTAGGATGACCCTACAGGAATAATTTTGTCATTTGTATGAATTTGCATATCCTCTAAAAAACCAATCTGCTTCAAGTTAACAATGTAAGATCTATGCACTCGAATAAAAGTACTAGCAGGAAGCCTTTTCTCAATCCCTTTCATTGTATGATGTACAATTTTTTTCCCTTGTGAAGTATTAAAAATCACATAATCTGCCAATGCTTCCACATAATAGATGTGATCATATTCCAACCTCACCAGTTTAGAATCAGACTTCACAAAAATATCAATATTTGATTCTGCTATAATCTGCTCTTTCTCCAGCTGTTCTTTTACTTTGGATACAGCTTTGAAAAACCGATCATATTCAAAAGGTTTAACTAAATAATCTGAAACATTTCCCTCAAAAGCTTCTATCGCATAATCCTCTTTAGAGGTAGTCATGATAATAGGATAGGAATTATTGAGTGATTTCATCAAATCAATACCTGACATCTCAGGAATCTCAACATCCAAAAACACCAAATCAACATCTGAAGGGGAATCTTTTGTTAACACATCAGACGCAGCCACAGCACTGTCAAACTCATAGGTAAGTTTGAGAAAATCAGTTTTATCAATAAATTTTTTAACTAAAAGACGAGAAATTTCATCATCGTCAACAACCATGCAATTAATTTCCATACTTATTATTTACTCAATATTAGCCTTTCGATTTAAGTAAAAGCTTCTGAATGTATTTTCCTAAAATATCAAACTCTAAGTTTACAATATCTCCAACACCCAATTTACCAAAAGCAGTATTTTCATACGTATAAGGTATTATAGCCACAGAAAACTTACCATCATCAGAATTAAAGCAAGTAAGGCTCACACCATTTATACAAACACTACCCTTCTCTACAGTAATATTACCTTTATTCGCATCAAAATCAAAATCAAAGTACCAACTTCCATCTTGTTCCTTAATTGATTGACAAATACCAGTTTGATCAACATGGCCCTGTACGATATGTCCATCAAACCTTCCATTTGCTGGCATACATCTTTCCAAGTTTAATCGATCACCAACTTTTACATTTCCTAAATTAGTTTTAACCAATGTTTCTTCTATGGCTGTTACCCAATGCCCTTCATTTGTGAGTTCTGTCACTGTAAGACAAACTCCATTATGGGATACACTTTGATCCACTTTAAGTTCTTTGCTTATATTGCCCGATATCAGAAAATGTTTATTACTTCCCTCATTTTTAATGGATAATACTTCACCTAGATCTTCAACAATTCCCGTAAACATTTTATACTCTTTGAATTCATCACTAATTTTACAACAAGAAAAACAAAAAAACACACAAAACACAGGGAAGCCTCATTAAAATGACAGATGATTATAAGCACAAAGGAATGAGAAAAAAACTAGTGCAAGTCATTAAAGGCAAAGGCATAGTAGATATACGGGTCTTGGATGCAATTGGAAAGATCCCCAGACACTTTTTCTTCGATAATATTTTTGTGGAACACGCCTATCAGGATAAGGCTTTTCCAATAGGTGAAGGGCAAACTATTTCACAACCTTATACTGTCGCATTTCAAACAGAGTTATTAGCAATTAAACCAAAATCTAAAATATTAGAGATTGGTACTGGTTCTGGTTATCAAGCTTCAGTACTCAAAGAGATGGGCGCAGAAGTTTTCACTATTGAATACAACAAGATCTTATATCAAAAAACAAGAAGGTTTCTACCACAAATGCTCGGTTACAATCCACATTTCTTTCAGGGAGATGGATCAAAAGGCCTCCCTGAATTTGCGCCTTATGACGGGATAATTGTTACCGCGGGTGCCCCTAGTGTACCTACTGATTTAATTAAACAACTGAAAATTGGTGGTATATTGGTCATACCAGTTGGTAATAATCAAAAACAAAAAATGATTAAACTAAAAAAAATATCTGACACACAAATTAGTAAAAAAGAATATGATCACTTTAGCTTTGTCCCGTTGTTAGGAGAAAATGGCTGGGCAACTAAAGTTTAAAAAAATAAAAATGGCAAAGAGAGAAAAAAAATGTGCTAATTCATTTGTAACCATGACGGAACTTATCCTTCCAAATGACACGAATACACTCAATAATTTAATGGGGGGCAGACTCATGCATTGGATGGATATCGTTTCTGCTATTGCAGCACAAAGACATTCTAACAGGATTGTAGTAACAGCATCAGTGGACAATATTTCTTTTGCTGAGCCTATCAAATTGGGTAATGTCATTACATTAAAAGCATTTGTCACACGAGCTTTTAACTCCTCTATGGAAGTCTATATAGAAGCTGTAGCAGAAGACATACCTGCCAATAAAAGAAAGGAAACTAACAAAGCTTTCTTTACATTTGTAGCGGTGGACCAAAGCGGTAGGCCTATTGATGTTCCAGAAATTAAACCTGAAACAGATAAGGAAAAAGAGTTGTATGAAGGTGCCTTGAGACGTAGACAGCTAAGGTTAGTCCTAGCCAAAAGGATGAAACCTGAAGATGCTAAAGAATTACAATCTCTATTTTTATAATCGATAATCATGGAAGATCTCTCATTTTTACCATTCTTCCTAACAGAAGAAATATATGTAATTCCAAGTGACTTAACTGAATTTGCTGAAGACAAGCAAAGTGAATCGGTTACTATAGAGTCGAAACCTGAAGATAAGGCACCAGTCAGTTTGAAAGTTGCTCAACCAGAAACAACTGAAGTAAAGCAAATAAAGGAAGAACCAAAAATTACCCAAAAGCAAGTTGAACCTGCAAAAGATTACATCCCTCCTGTTTATAGCGGTCTCTTTGCTAAAAAAATATTGATTCTAGTACATACTCCAGGACTCAATTTTGATCATAAAGATTTACTTTTAAAAATATTAGGGGCTATCAAGCTTACGAATGAAGATGTTGCCATTTTACCTAGTGGCCATATCAAATCCAAAGAAGATTTTGATTGGATGTTAACTGTAGATAAAACCAAATTGATCACCTTTGGCTTACCAGAAAAATGGAGAAAGCAAATTTCGGATAGTTTTGAAAATTATAAAATATATAATCAATCAAATTTTCAACTGCTATTTTCAGATAACTTGGATTTAATCAGTCAAGATGTTAATGCAAAAAAACAGCTTTGGGGAGCTCTTCAGCAGTTAGTAGCCAATGGGTAGCATAGTAGTTTATACAGCCATATTCGGGCAATATGATGGACTACTCCCACAACCCAAATTCAC
Organism: uncultured Cyclobacteriaceae bacterium; assembly: GCA_937958005.1. Classification (GTDB taxonomy): domain Bacteria; phylum Bacteroidota; class Bacteroidia; order Cytophagales; family Cyclobacteriaceae; genus JANSWY01. Next base: position 698 of record CALGOB010000130.1, on the reverse strand, counting down.
CAACATAGATTATATCTGTTTTACTGATCAGCCTTTTAAAAGCAAAACATGGAAAATAGAGCAAATTCCACCAAAATATAAGGACCATACTAGAAATAGTAGAATGATTAAAATTAATCCCCACCTCTATTTACCTAAATATGATATCTCTGTTTTTATTGATGGCAATTTCTTAGTCAAAAAAGATATCAACAAACTGATAAATGATCATCTCAATGACAAGCTAATGTTGATATTTGATCATAATCAAACAGAAGTAGATGCGCGAGATTGTATTTATAAAGAATATGAAGCCTTAATAGAATTGTGCCAAAAATTTGGGATAAGGAGAGATGATCCAGCTATAATGACTTCGCAAGTTGACGATTATAAAAGGCAAAATTATCCTGAAAATAATGGTTTAATTTCCTCTGGAATCTTAATTCGCAAACATCATCATCCGGAAGTCATCAAATTAATGAATGTTTGGTGGGCTGAATTGACGAAGCATAGTATACGAGATCAGTTGAGCTTCAATTATGCTGCCTGGAAATGTAATTTCCCCTTAACCTACTTAAGTGGCTATAACGGTCGGACTATGCCAGTCATTACGGTGTGACTATGCCACTCTAAGAGCGTTGTAATTTTAATAAATTTTTATTGATTTATCATTCCTTTTCTGAGCGAATCGCCCTTTAAATTTATTCTATGAGAAGAGT
>CALGOB010000129.1 GCA_937958005.1 uncultured Cyclobacteriaceae bacterium | reverse complement strand
TAAATACTGACACCTTTTTTTACTTGTGAATAGAAGTTTTTTATGAACCACACAAGGGATTACATTTAATCCCTAAGGGATATTAATTCCCCGACTTGAGTCGATCATTAAATTATTGCCCATAGATACCCCGTACCCTTGGGTCGGGGTTGGTTCATTTGAAACAGTCAAATTAAAGGATAATTGACGAAAAATTTTCGTTTCCAGTGGTGCCGTTTTCTTTTGACAGTTCGCGCGCGATTCTTTTCTTTTGGGCGAGCAAAAGAAAATGAACAGGTTCGGAGATTAGTCCTTGCCAAAGAGTGGGGGTGCTTTTTGAGAATCGAAAGAAAATATATGCTGATTAAGTTTAAACGAAGTTTTATAGTTCAATTTAGATTTAACCGGACAATGAATCCTAATTTCTAATCAATTCTTTATTTTAAATTCATTTGATTGCGAATACTAGTCTTAATCTGAGTAGAATAACCTACTTATTAGCTTTAGCAATTTGTCTACACATATTAATAAAGGCACCAGATGAAGCCATTAAATCACCTGTTCCAAAACCTGGATTTGCAGAATGTTTAACAATGACTGTTTTAGTTGTTGGGTTAATATAGATAAATTGATTGTAAACACCCACTGCTAAAAACTCACCAGAATTTCCTTCAGGTATCCACCACTGATAACCATATCCTAAATCATGTGCTGAGTTACTTCTTTTGCCAGGTGTAACATGGGGAGCATCTGGGGTGGTTGAATCACGTACCCAATTTGCAGGAACTATCTGCTTGCCTTTCCAATTTCCTTTATTTAGAAACAACGACCCTAATTTTGCACAATTTCTTACTGTGGTAGTTAGTCCGCCTAAGGCCGCTTCCATACCGTAATCATCTATCAGCCAATGAGAATTATGTTCCATTCCTAGCGGATCCCATAGTTTTTCTTTGGCATAAGCGGAAATACTTTTGCCAGTTGCACTGACTAAAATCATACCAAGCACGTGAGTGTTTAGACTTACATAGTGATGATAAGTGCCTGGTTGTTTTTCTCTTTTTAATGAAGCCGCAAATTCATCTTGTGAATTACCCCAAGAGAAACTTCGTCCCCAGCGGTTAATATCTGAGTAAAAATCCGCATAATCTTCATTAAAACTTATTCCTGAAGACATCTGTAGGACATCTTTTATTTTGACTCCTTCATAACCTGATCCTTTTAAAAGAGGACAATATTCATCCACCGTTTGTTCTATGCTTTTGATCTTACCTTCTTCTATCGCTATGCCAAATAGGGCAGAAAGAAAGGATTTTGAAACAGACCAAATAATTTGCTCACTTTCTGCTTGATGACCTCTATAATACGCTTCGTGTATGATAGAATCGTTTTGTAAAACGAGTAGACCTGTAGTATAGGTCTTGTCTAAATAATCATGAGTATTTACTGATACACCATCAATTTTAAACTTAGGAGGGATAATAGCTTCAGTTTTTTTGGTAGGAAATACAAATTTCTTATCAGCTGATTTAATATCTCTAGATTCCCACCAATCATTTACAGTTCTGAGGTTATCGACAATTTGATCTTCATCAAAAAGATGCATGGCATGATAGACTCTTTTTAACTTAGGAAATAAATAAATACCTGCAATGACAAGAAGAACCAGAAGGAAAATAAGAATTCTTTTGAACAATTTCATTTGTGAAAGTTGTAATTTTTAAGCTAAAACAGCGAATTTATTGTAGTTCATTTAGTTGATATGGATTACAAATATTGATTTTTGAATTGAAGGCCTTATCAAGGAATGTAAACTTTGTGTGAATTCTAGAATGTCAGCAAAACATAAAAAAAGTCAAGCCACTTTTTAGAGTAAGCTTGACCTAGTAGAATTTTCTTTATGTTTTCAATTTAATCAATTTCTTTTGGATTTGGTTGCGAATCCCTAATATTTTTTTGAACAGCAATAGCGGAAAAGAGGCTAAGTATAAAAGACATGCCATAAAAACCTTTTTCACTTAGAAGCATATCAGCATTCCAAAGGCCAATGACAAGGAGTAAAACAGAAAGTAAAGATGTGCACCATGCTAGCCCATAATAAATGTTAGTAACAGGTAAACCCTCTAACTGGTCTCTCACTGATTTTTGTAAGGAAATAACTGCAAATAATCCCATGACTAAGACTGTCAGGTAATATCCTTTTTCGTTGAGTTCCATCTCTGCATTCCAGAGACCTATGGAATAGGAAACAATACCAAGAATCAGTACAACCCAAGAAATGGCCATAAAGGCATTGGTAGGTTTTAACTTTTCTTTATTCGTCATATTTATTAATATTGATTAACATGACAAACATAGTAGGATCATTTCTTGGCTTTTTTGACATATGTCAAAAAGGAAATAAGAAGAATTATTCGCTAGATGTTCCTATATAGCGAACATTTCCGCTGCCTTACAATTTAAATTTTCTTAGACTCATGATCGGTGGGTTTGTTCAGAGTTTTTTGAATTCATACCTTTTGCTCTTATTCTACTCAAGGTTTCTTGACTAATCCCTAAGTAGGAAGCTATATGGCCTAATGGAATTCGCTGTAAAATGTGTGGGGTATTTGCTAACATCTTATTGTACCTCTCGGTTGCTGTTTGAAATTGAGCGTTTACATACCTGTCTTCTAATTTGATATAGTATTGCTCACAAGTAATTCTCCCCAATCTTTCTACTTCAGGAAAGTCATCATATAATTGGTATAGTTCGTTATATGATATTGACCAGCACACTGAAGTTTCTAGTGCTTGAATATGCTCAATGCTTGCTGTTTTATTAATGAAACTATTAAAAGAAGTAACAATATCCTTTTCAAACCCAAACCAATGGGTGATTTCCTTACCGTCCTTATGGTAATATCCTCTGAAACAACCTGCCTCTATAAAAAACAAACGATGGCAAACCTGTCCTTCCCTCAAAATGAATTCTTCTTTTTCAATCACTACCTTTTGGAGAGTCTTTTCTAAACTCTCACGAGCATCACTACTTAGTGGGTGGATATCATGCAAGGTTTTGACAAGTGGATTCATAATTGCTATTACTCATTAAAAGAAAAAGTACACCATTTTAAATGACGTACATCATCCGACTAATTAAATAGAATTTTCCCTAAAAAAATAATTTATTAGTTGAATTAGTTCGAGGAATAAAATTATTAATAAAAGCCATCTATTAATTTCTTATTTCCTATTGATGAGTTGTTCATGGAAATACTATTAACTAGTAACCTGTTAAATAATAATGTAGGATGGTTCTATTTTTAATTGTTCCTAAAACTAAAAATTAAGAGTTGATAGCTACTTTTACTCATTTGTTTATATTGCCCAATATATTTTACCTGTAACAGCATTGGCTCGTATTAAATACCTTCCTTTTTAGATGGAACTTATTTCAAAATTAAATCCTTTATCACATTTAGATGAATTAATAATTTCATCCGATATAAGTTTAGGCTTTGGCACCATTATTTTGTCCATTAGTTATATAGTTTTAATCTTACTGGCTTTTGGATATTTAATACCTACCATATTCTATTTCAAAAGGACTAAATATGACTAGAATTTTTTATGCCTTGTTTTTATTTTCTGTGATGGGGGCTTGTGGGTCAAAAGATCATGGAGAAAAATTAACGATAGCCGTAGCATCTAGTGGCCAATTTGCACTTAAGGAACTTGCTAATAAATTTACTCAAAAGACACAAATTAAAGTAGATGTAGTAGCAGGATCATCTGGTAAATTAACTGCTCAAATATTAAATGGAGCTCCATTTGACTTATTTTTTTCAGCAAATATGAGCTATCCAGAAATTCTTTATAAGGGGGATAAATCAATTAAAAAACCAGTAGTCTATGGTTATGGCGTTCCGGTTTTATGGTCTTTAAAAGGTGATTTGACGAAGAGATATGCTGCACTTTTTCTACATAATCCAGAAATAAAGCATGTAGTAATCGCCAATCCTGATAATGCACCCTATGGAGAAATGGCAATCGAGTTTTTAAAAGACAATGACCTATATGACCTTTTAGAAAGTAAATTAGTCTTTGGCGAAAGTATCGCACAAGTGAATGAATATGTCTTAAATGAAACTGTAGATATTGGAATTAGTGCCAAATCAATTGTACTTTCATCAAAGTTAAATGGAAAAGGAAGTTTTATAGAATTAGGAGATAAATATAGAATACAACAAGGAGCTATTATTATTTCTAATCAAAAATCTGAGGAGATAGCTGGTAAATTTTTAGACTATGTTATATCTGATGAAGGAGTTGAATTATTAAAATCATATGGCTATACCTTTAAGTAAAACATGCCAGATTTAAGCCCAATATATCTTTCTTTAAAGTTAGCTTTGCTAAACACTGCGCTTTTATTGTTAGTCGGCTTACCAATAGCTTATTGGTTAAGTAATTGGAAATCAAAAGCAAAGATATTCGTTGAAAGTCTAGTGAGTTTACCCATTATTTTACCTCCTTCAGTTATCGGGTTTTACCTGCTCATCGTATTTTCTCCTAAATATTTATTTGGTGAGACATTGGCTGGGATGGGAATTCAAATTCCTTTTACTTTTTCGGGGATTCTAATCGCCTCTCTTATATATAGTTTTCCATTTATGGTTCAACCGATTCAAAAAGGCTTTGAGGAAATCCCTCAACACTTTTGGAATATTTCGTATACGCTAGGGAAGTCAAAATTTGAGACCTTGATTAAAGTAATAATTCCCAATGTTAAGCATGCAATTCTCACTGGGGTTATTCTAACTTTTGCTCATACGATGGGAGAGTTTGGTGTGATTCTAATGATTGGCGGCAATATACCAGGTGTTACCAAAGTAGCTTCTTTAGCTATTTATAGTAATTTAGAAGCACTAAATTACGAAGCAGCACATTTTTATTCTATTATATTGCTAGTCATTTCTGTGATAATTATATTTTTAGTGAACCTTTTAAATAGTAGAAGGAGGAAAAATGCTATCCGTTGATATTGAAAAAAAAATAAAATCTGTTAAAGGAGATAGAATTCTAAAAGTATCCGGAACATTTAGTCAGGAAGTAATATCAGGGGTATATGGTAATTCTGGTGTTGGAAAATCAACTCTGTTTAATTGTTTATCTGGCTTATCAAACCCAACTAAAGGAATCATTACCCATCGGGATGAGATCTGGTTTAACAAAGAATCAGAGGTGAATATACCACCACAAAATAGAAATATAGGTTACATTTTTCAAGGCAATAGTTTATTCCCACATTTTACTGTCAAGGAAAACATCTTATATGCAGTCCGTAAAGAGCATATAAATGATTTAGACCTGTCTTCTTTACTATCCCAAGTAGAGATGGAAGGCATGGAGAATAGATATCCATATCAATTATCTGGAGGACAATTACAAAGAGTTGCTATTGCGAGGTCTTTAGCTCAAAAATCTAAACTTATTTTGATGGATGAACCCTTTTCTGCCCTTGATTTAGAAATTAAACAGAAACTCTATAAGCTGATTAAATTTTTTAAAGAGCAATATGAATTGATGATATTAATCATTACGCATGATATCAATGATATTCTTTATTTATGTGATGAAGTATTATGGGTAAAAGAGCATCAAGCTGATGGGCTTTTGAAAAAAGGGGTATTTAAAAAGGAAATAGAAAGTAAATTAAAATTGTTATAAGTCATTTTATCTTTAGATCTAAACAATGCAGGTTAAACTATTACTCATAGATATCCAGTACACTTCTACGAGCGCCGTAGCTTTCTCCGCAGAGGCTACTGGGTCGGGGTTGGTTCATTGGCAATAAAGTTGAAATTTAACACGCAATTACCTGGTTGTAAAGAAGAGACTTATAATCGAAATATAATTTGGGTTTAACAAAAAATCATGCCTAAGGCTACAATAAAGTGCTTTAATAAAATGCGGATTAGGATAAAATTACCATCTTTGACAATTAGAAACTTATTTCAAGCAACAACATTTATGAACATCACTCACTTATTTTTTGTAATCATCATTGTTTTTTTCTTTGGTTGTTCTAAACCACTTAAGGAAAGTAAGTCCAAGGAATTCGAAATCTCAAATGAAAAATTCAAACTGGAAAATGGCTTAGAAGTAATTTTTCATATTGATAAATCAGATCCTGTAGTTGCAGTTGCCTTAACCGCCCATGTCGGTTCTGCAAGGGAAAAAGAAGGGAGAACTGGTTTTGCCCATTTATTTGAACACCTTCTTTTCCTAGAATCAGAAAATCTTGGGAAAGGTGGACTTGATAAAATGAGTGCAAGGATTGGGGGATCTGGAGCCAATGGATCTACTAGTAGAGATAGAACCAATTACTTTCAAACCGTTCCTAAAGATGCTTTAGAAAAAATGCTTTGGGCTGAGGCAGATAAATTGGGTTGGTTCATAAATACAGTAACTGAACCTGTATTGGCAAAGGAAAAGCAAGTAGTCAAGAATGAAAAAAGACAATCGATTGATAACAGGCCTTATGGCCATGCCCAGTATGTTATTGATAAGAATCTCTACCCAACAAACCATCCATATAATTGGCAGGTAATCGGTTCTTTGGAAGACCTTCAGAATGCGACACTAGATGATGTAAAAGAATTTTTCAAGAAATGGTATGTTCCTAACAATGTTACTTTAGTGGTCAGTGGTGACTTTGAGGTGAGTCAAGCAAAAGAATGGGTTAAAAAGTATTTTGACGAAATTCCTAGAGGGGGTGATATTTCTGAAGTTAAACCTCTGCCTATAAAGATAGAAAAAACCAAAAAACTTTATCATGAAGATAACTTTGCAAGATTGCCAGAATTAAGAATGGTTTGGCCTACTGTTGAGAACTTTCACCCAGATTCATATCCTTTAACCGTCCTCGCAAGATATCTCACGCAAGGAAAGGAAGCCCCAATGTACCAGGTCTTAGTGGAAGATCAGAAACTTACCAGTGGTGCCTCTATGTTTAATTTTTCGAGTGAATTGGCTGGAGCCATGCAGTTAGTAGTAAGAGCATTTCCAGGTAAAAACTTAAATGAGGTTGAAAAAGCTATTTTTGAAAGCTTTGCTAAGTTTGAAAAAGAGGGATTTCTACAAGCTGATTTAGATCGTATTAAGGCAAGCCAAGAAACTGCTTTCTACAATAGGTTATCAAGTGTTGTAGGCAAAGGGTTTCAGCTGGCACAATATAATATTTTCGCGAATGACCCTAATTTTGTTTCTGAAGACATTAAGAATATTTTAGAAGTAACCACTGATGATGTCAAGCGAGTATATGAAAAATATATAAAAGGAAAACAATTGATTGCTACGAGTTTTGTTCCTAAAGGGCAATTGGATTTGGCGTTGCAAGGATCTATAAAAGCTGAAGTAGTTGAGGAGAAAGTAGTTCATGGAGCTGAGGAAAATTTTGATGCATCCGCAGTAGCTACCTATGAAAAAACACCCTCATCTTTTGATAGGTCAATTGAACCAGCTTATGGAGACAAATTGGAAACAGTAATCCCAGATTATTGGAAGAAAGAATTAAGTAATGGCATGAAACTATATGGTATTCAGAATGGTGAAGTACCTTTAATAAGTTTCAATATGATCATTGATGGGGGAGGATCGCATTTGAAAGTAGAGCAAGCTGGGCTTGTCAACCTGCTAGCTACCCTAATGAACAAAGGAACTGCCGATAAGACTCCAGCTGAACTTGAAGCAGACCTTCAGAAATTAGGCGCCTCCCTAAACGTTGTAGGAAATAATGAGTCTATTAGAATTGTTGGCAATACGCTGGCGAAAAATTATGAACAATTAATTGAATTACTTGAAGAAATCCTCCTGAAACCAAGATGGGATAATAAGGAATTTGAATTAGCGAAAGAAAGTATTCTTAGTGAAATTACCGATCGTAAAGCGATTCCTAATGCCATAGCTAATGATGCTTTTAATTTACTTATGTATGGAAAAGATGATATTAGATCTAAAAGTATATTGGGTACAGTAGAGTCTGTAAAAAAACTTACTATAGCAGATTTAAAGGCTTATTTTGAACAATACATTTCACCATCAATAACCAGATTCCATATTGTAGGGGATTTAGATCAATCTTCCGTTCTTACTGGGTTAGTAGAACTTGAAACCAAATGGAATAAAAAACAGGTTGAATTACCCGTTTTAGAAGCGCCTAACCTTATTGAAAAATCTCAAATTTATTTTTATGATGTGCCCAATGCAAAACAATCTGTATTGTCTGTAGGCTATCCAACTATTCCAGAAACAGATGCTGAATATTATCCAGCTACAGTTGCGAATTATATACTAGGAGGCGGTGGATTTGCTTCTAGACTGACCCAAGAGTTAAGAGAAGGTAAGGGATACACGTATGGTGTGAGCTCTGGTTTCAGTGGGAATAAACAAAATGGTGTTTTTAACATTAGTAGCGGTGTAAGAACTAATGTAACTTTGGAATCAATGGAACTAATCAAAGATATCTTGGATGATTATGATCAGACATATTCAGCCAAAGATCTCGAAACTACTAAAAGTTTTTTGATTAAGAGTGGTGCAAGAGAATTTGAAACGGCCAATGCTAAATTGAATATGCTACAAAATATAAGTTATTATAGTTGGGAAGCAGATTATGTAAAGAAAAGACAGAATATAGTCAAGAATATGAAGTTGAACGAAATCAAGGAAATTTCTAAGAAGTATTTTGATGCTCAAAAAATGATATGGTTGGTTGTTGGGGATAAAGAAACACAATTTAAAAGATTAGAAAAACTAGGATTTGGTCAACCTATTTTAATTAATGATCGGATAAGTGATACTGGTTCAGTTGAGCTGAAATAAGTAATAATATTCAAAATAATTATTTACTTGTATCCAAGTAAATAATTTAATGCGTTTTACTATCCAAAATTTCTACTTTAAGATCTTCATATAGGAGGGTTGGCCTGTCAAAAACCCCGGCAGAGCCGCGATGGCATACCATGTTGTTTTTGACCGCCAAGCGGCCTTGTAGATTTTTTTGGCAGCCGTCGCGCGGTTCTTTTTTCATTAATGAAAAAACGGACGAAAGCTAGAGTTGTCAGCCCTTCGATTGATTTATAGGGGTTGTTTTTGAACTTCAGAAATAATCTTTGATTAAACGATATCAAGAGCAGTTTTTCTCCAATTTCAGTTTTACTTGGATGCCAGTAATAATAAATAAAGTCCAAGTAAGCACTTTAAGGGGCAGGGCTGTTAAGTTCTATTAAGTAGTATATTTGTAAAAACAAAGTTGAGTTTACAAGAATATTTATCGTTATTATCAGATCCAAGACAGGGGCAAGGTTTGCGTACGAGCTTCGGATTCGCAATAAGGTCAATAGAGGTGTTGATAGATCGCCCCGTTTAAATCAATTCAATCAAATAAGTGCTATTGAAATCGTGAAGGATGAGGTTGTGAAGCTTTAAACAACTATTATTGTTGAGACTACAAAAAGCAAGGTCTCTTGCAGAAGACCTTGCTTAGACACATAGTAAAAGTAATTTTTCATTGATCTTATTCGTTAATAATTTGAGTTTTAAAGATGAGCCATTTCAAAATAGTGTAACCTGAGTAATGAATTTAATAGTTGATTGTATAGGAGTGTTTTTTGTTACCATTTACTAGAAGTAAAATTGATTGCTATGATGAAAAAGATATTGAAAATGTATTTTGACCCTTTAATCCCTAAGGGATATTAATTCCCCTGGCCGGGCGCCCCGACTCTTGAGTCGATCATTAAATTATTGCCCATAGATACCCCGTACCCTTGGGTCGGGGTTGGTTCATTTGCAATATATTTAGGGGTTATTATGCTGGATTATCATCAACAATTTGCTTAAAGAATTTTTCATTGTTACATTTAACAAAACTTTAGGGGTGCTTCAAATAACGAAGCTGAGAATTGACCCTTAGAACCTGATACCGGTAATGCGGGCGAAGGGAAAAGTTATTGAGCAATATAGCTCCCTATCTTTGAGGTTTAACCCTCCCTAGAGTTTCCAAATTATTTAAAATGTTATATAAGCATGCAATATATTTTGAATGGGGAAAGGAAAGATACTGTTGATCAGAATACCCTCAAACAGATATTATTAGAAAATATTGATCAAATTCCAACTGGTATTGCCGTAGCAGTGGATGATGAAATTATCCCGCGGTTAAGCTGGGAATCACATGAAATCACAGAAAATCAAAAAATATTGATAATCACCGCTACACAAGGTGGATAGATACATAAATTCATAAAAATGATTAGAGAGGAAAAAATACCTAGTCAGGAAAAAATCACCCGTGATCCATTTCCTAAATCTAAAAAAGTATACGTAGAAGGTAAAATCCACGATATAAAAGTGGCCATGCGTGAGATTTCACTGCATGAAACGAAATTAAAGTTTAACCCTTCAGCTCCTTCAGAAGAAAACCCACCAGTGACCGTTTATGACACAAGTGGACCATATACCGACCCTAATGTAGCGATAGATGTTAAAAAGGGATTGCCAAAGCTACGTGATCAGTGGATTAGAAACAGGGGTGATGTAAAAGAATTGGAAGGAATTACCTCAACTTATGGGAAAGAAAGACTAAACAATGCTTCATTAGATAAATTAAGGTTTGAATACCTAGAAAACCCATTGGTTGCTCAAGAAGGCAAGAATGTGACTCAGCTGCATTACGCAAGAAAAGGAATCATTACTCCTGAAATGGAATACATTGCCATTCGTGAAAATCAGAAAATTGAAGAGTGGAATCACTTAAATGTGCAGCATGACGGGGAGAGTTTTGGTGCAAACACGCCAAAGGAGTTGATTACTCCTGAATTTGTAAGAGAGGAGATAGCAAAAGGGAGAGCAATTATACCAGCAAATATTAATCACCCTGAATCTGAACCTATGATCATAGGTAGAAATTTTTTGGTGAAAATAAATGCTAATATTGGTAACTCAGCAGTTACTTCTAGTATTGAAGAAGAAGTAGAAAAAGCAGTTTGGGCTTGTCATTGGGGTGCTGATACCATTATGGATTTGTCTACAGGAAAGAATATTCATGAAACCAGAGAATGGATATTGAGAAATTCACCTGTGCCTATTGGAACAGTGCCTATTTATCAAGCATTAGAAAAAGTGAATGGTAAAGCCGAGGACCTAACTTGGGAAATTTTTAGAGATACACTGATCGAGCAAGCAGAACAGGGGGTTGATTATTTCACGATTCATGCAGGTGTAAGGTTAGCCTATGTTCCTTTAAGTGCAAAACGTGTGACTGGCATTGTTTCAAGGGGTGGGTCCATCATGGCTAAATGGTGTCTTTCGCATCATAAAGAGAGCTTTTTATATACACATTTTGAAGAAATATGTGAAATTATGAAAGCATATGATGTTTCTTTCTCTCTGGGCGATGGATTAAGACCAGGTTCATTAGCTGATGCAAATGATGAAGCGCAATTTGCTGAACTAGAGACACTTGGAGAGCTTACTAAAATAGCTTGGAAACATGATGTTCAAGTAATGATAGAAGGCCCAGGTCACGTGCCGATGCACATGATCAAAGAAAACATGGATAAGCAACTAGAAGTTTGTGATGAAGCGCCTTTCTATACATTGGGGCCACTGACTACCGATATTGCGCCAGGCTATGATCACATTACTTCTGGTATTGGCGCTGCCATGATTGGATGGTATGGATGTGCCATGCTTTGCTATGTGACACCAAAAGAACACCTTGGCCTACCTAACAAAAAGGATGTTAAAGATGGTGTAATTACCTATAAAATCGCGGCTCATGCAGCTGACTTAGCAAAGGGACATCCAGGGGCACAATATAGAGATAATGCGTTGAGTAAAGCAAGGTTTGAGTTTAGGTGGGAAGATCAGTTCAACCTTTCACTAGATCCAGATACTGCTAAAGAATTTCATGATGAGACCTTACCGGCAGATGGCGCTAAAGTTGCTCATTTCTGCAGCATGTGTGGTCCTAATTTCTGCTCAATGAAAATTACTCAGGACGTAAGGGAGTATGCAGCTAAAAAAGAATTGTCTACTGACGAGGCTCTTACAAAAGGAATGGCAGAAAAAGCGAAAGAATTCACTGAAAAAGGAGGTGAGATTTATCTAGAGCAATAGGGTGCAATTAATTGTAATTACTCATCAAGATACTGTAAAGGATGAGATTGAAACGATTCATCACCTGATGGATCGTGGAAATTTCTTTTTACATGTAAGAAAACCTAACTGGTCAATAGAGCGGATTTCAGCTTTTATTGAACAGATAGACTCAAAATATTACTCAAGGCTAGCCATTCATCAGCATGAGCAGTTGGTTAATAAGTTTCAATTAGGTGGTCTGCATTTAAAGAGTAATCAGGGTTTTCCGTTAGCGTCAAGATTTAGGCTGAGTAAATCTTTTCATGAGTTGAAAGACGTTGAATCAATAGAGAATAACCGTCTTAATTATTGTTTTTTAAGCCCCATTTTTGATAGCATTTCTAAACAAGACTACCAAGGAAAAGGTAGTCAATGGGATCTAGGTAAAATACATCTTCATTGCAAATTGTATGCACTGGGAGGAATAACGCCTGATAATATTGGTGAAGCAAAAGAAATGGGGTTTATTGGAGCAGCTGTTTTGGGAGCAATTTGGGAAAATGAATCGATTGACAATAGAGTATCAGTTTTAGATCAATTAGTTGATAAATGTTCGTAGTTAAATGAGTTCATATAGTTATGTTTTGAGTGTGGCTGGACTGGATCCTTCTGGTGGAGCAGGTTTACTGGCAGACATTAAAACTTTTCATCAGTTTGGTGTTCAAGGCTTTGGAGTATGTACTGCTTTAACCGCTCAAAATGAACATTCAGTCAGTATGGTTGAATGGATGAACTGGGATCAAATAAAAACTCAATTGGACGATTTGTTTGCCATATATGAAATTGTGTGTGTTAAGATAGGAGTCATTGAGAATGTAGATAAATTGAATTGCTTGCTTTTATACTTAAGAGAAAAGAGAAGCATTAAATGGATAATTTGGGATCCTGTAATTACTTCTTCTTCAGGGAGAAAATTGATAAAAGGCCTCAATAAGCAATCTTTGGAAAGAGCACTTTCATTGATTGATTTCATTACTCCAAACTTACTAGAGTTTAAAGAAATACTGAAAGTATTAAAATTTGATGCGATCGATGAGTTGTTACGGTTAGTAGATGTGATCCTTAAGGGAGGGCATGATGAAGGTAATGAATCGATTGATATTTTATACCGAAATGGACAATTAAAAGTTTCACTTGGTTATAAAAGACTTGATACGAAAGGGAAGCATGGTACAGGGTGTGTTTATTCGTCTGCATTTAGTGCTTTGTTGGCTAAAGAAGTGGAAGTAGAGAAAGCATTCAAAAGTGCCAAAAAATATGTTTATGAATTGCTTCAAACGACGGAAAATAAATTGGGCGCTCACCACTTGATAAAAGAAATTATATGATGGATTTTAAGTTAAGTAGAATTATTGTTTTAAAGCAATTTTCTATTTTAAAATATTGATATATAGTGATTTATCCTTTTTTTCATGTATTAAGACCCTAAATATCTAACATCTTTTATCTTAAATCTAATATCTTTTATCTAAAAAAAAATGATCGGTAAACTTCAATATATCTCACAAGAATCTGTAGGTAAAACCCATGTGGAAAATATTCTAGAGGCCTGTAAAGCAGGTGTAAGTTGGGTTCAGCTTAGAGTGAAGAACAAACCCATTGATGAAGTTGAAGCCATTGCTATTGAAGCAAAAAGAGTGTGTGAAATGTTTAAGGCAAAAATTATCATGAATGATCATGTTGATCTAGCATTAAAGCTCAATTTTGATGGCGTGCACGTAGGAAAAAACGATATGCCTTCTAAAGAAGCAAGGGAAATTCTTGGTAAAAATAAAATAGTGGGAGGTACTGCCAATACAATGGATGAAGTGCGAGAACATGTAGCAAACGGAGTTGATTATGTAGGAGTTGGTCCTTTTAGATTTACGAGTACAAAAGATAACCTGAGTCCTATTTTAGGATTGACAGGGTACCATGATTTGATGGTGCAATGCCAAAAGGATGGGATTGATATCCCGGTGATAGCCATAGGAGGAATTAAGAATGAAGATATCACGGCCATTCAAAGGCAAGGTACACATGGAATAGCTGTTGCATCATTGATTACAGATGCAACAGATAAGGATAAAATAGTAAAAGAAATTTATAAAAATCTGGGCATATGCTAGAAATAGGAAATAAAACTTTTGAATCACGACTTTTTACAGGTACCGGTAAATTCAAAGACATGGCGACTATGCAAGCTTCTTTGGAATCATCAGGTTCTGAGTTGGTAACAGTGGCCTTGAAAAGGGTAGACCTAAAAGAAGCAGGAGATCCTATCATCTCTCATTTGAATCATGACCGGATTAATTTACTGCCAAATACTTCTGGTGTTAGAAATGCAAAAGAGGCTGTTTTTGCTGCTCAATTGGCCAGAGAGGCTTTGGAAACTGACTGGGTTAAGTTGGAAATTCACCCTGATCCTAAGTACCTCATGCCTGATCCGATAGAGACTTTGAAGGCAACAGAAGAATTAGCAAAATTAGGATTTATTGTATTGCCGTACATCCATGCAGATCCAGTTTTGTGTAAGTTACTGGAAGAGGCAGGAACAAGTGCTGTAATGCCTTTAGGTTCTCCAATAGGTTCTAATAAAGGCCTTAAAACAATTGATTTTCTAGAAATCATTATTGAACAGAGTAAAGTACCAGTCGTAGTGGATGCTGGAATAGGAGCTCCCTCAGATGCAGCCAAGGCAATGGAGATAGGAGCAGATGCTGTATTGGTAAATACAGCCATAGCAGTTTCAAATAATCCTGTTGAAATGGCGATTGCTTTTAAAATGGCTGTAGAATCAGGAAGAATGGCCTATGAGGCTGAGTTAGCACCAACAGCCGCACACGCTGAAGCAAGTAGTCCTTTAACCAGTTTTTTAGATGAGTAATTTTAGAGAGATTTTCGATCAGCAAGATTGGGGTAGCATAAAATCCAGTATTTATGCCAAAACAAAAAGGGACGTAGAACATGCTCTAGCTACCTCTGAAAGGAACTTAGAGGATTTTAAAGCTTTGATATCACCTGCTGCTGCACCATACCTAGAACAGATGGCTGTGGAGAGTAGAAGATTGACCCTACAACGTTTTGGGAACAATATCCAATTGTTTGCTCCTTTCTATCTTTCCAATGAATGTCAGAATATCTGTACTTATTGTGGGTTTAGTCTGGACAATAAGATTAGAAGAAAAACTTTAAATCCCAAAGAGATAGATGGTGAGATAGCTGCTTTGAAAAAATTAGGTTTTCAACATATTTTGCTGGTAACAGGAGAGGCTAATGTAACGGTAGGGATGCCTTACTTTAAGAAAGCCTTGAAACAGATTAGGCCTCATTTTGCTGACATAAGTATGGAAGTTCAGCCCCTTGATCAAGCGGATTATGAAGAATTGATTCCATTAGGGTTAAATGCAGTTTTAGTCTATCAAGAAACTTACCACCAGAAAGATTATAAAAAACACCACCCAAAAGGGAAAAAATCAAATTTCTATTACCGGTTAGATACACCTGATAGGTTAGGAAAGGCTGGGATTAGGAAAATTGGTTTAGGATCCCTAATTGGTTTAGAAGATTGGCGTGTAGATAGTTTTTATACTGGACTGCATTTAGATTACTTAGAAAAGACTTACTGGCAAACTAAGTATACAATATCATTTCCAAGATTACGACCCTTCTCAGGTGGTTTAGAGCCGAAAGTAGCCATGTCGGATAGAGAATTGGTACAACTTATTTGTGCTTATAGACTTTTTAATCAAGAAGTTGAATTATCCCTTTCAACTAGGGAAACAGAATTGTTTAGAGAACATGTGATGAAATTAGGAATTACATCAATGAGTGCAGGTTCTAAAACTAATCCAGGTGGATATGCAGTAGAGCCACAGTCACTTGAGCAATTTGAAATTTCTGATGAAAGGCTTCCTTCTGAAATAGAAGAATTAATAAAGAAACAAGGTTATGAAGCAGTATGGAAAGATTGGGACATGTCTTTGGAAAAATACTAATTGGTTATAAGTAGATAAATATTTCAAGATTTAAAAACCTTATTTCATTTTTGAAATAGGGTTTTTAAATCTATTGTGGATATCAAAAAGGGTATTTAGGACATAAAACACCTTTAGTATCACACCATGCACCTGATGCAGGAATATCAATAGGCTCATCGGTAGTAGTTAGGGGTGTTGGGTCTGGAGTAGTCCCACTTGAACCTTTTGCACCCCCTCCAATAGTCTTAAGTTTTGTTTCATCAAGTGATGTTGTGAAGCTTTTAACTTCCAGTTTAGCTAATTTTAATTTTTTTGATTTCATCTTAATTTGTCATTAGTTTAAAGCGTACTCTTATTAGGTTTTTCTGCAACCACCTTGAATGCTAAAGTAATAAGTGAGGTTATTTACCATAGCTTTAAACTTCCGAAAAGACATTCTCAACTTCCAAGATGTCCATAAAGTCATATGATGGTGTTTAATTGAATAATAAAATAAATATTTGAGAATCATTTATCTTTTTTGTTTTGGTTGATAGATATTGCCTTGTCTGATCCTCAGCCCAATTTAACCTTATGTAGGGTCTATCCGATATTTAAAAAATGTTTACTTGGGCAGCAGCAAGGCTAAAAATGGGATTTTTTCAATTCTGAGTTTTTGTTGAATATCGATAGTATTTGTTCTTAATCTGGGTTTTAAGTGTTAAATTAGTGTAGTTCAACAGGATAGCTGTGCACAAAGAACAGAAAAATAGCATCATTTTGCCAAAGATCGTTGAATTACAGAGTTAGTCAGTAGACCTGTCAAATGAACCAACCCCGACCCAAGGGTACGGGGTATCTATGGGCAATAATTTAATGATCGACTCAAGAGTCGGGGCGCCCGGCCAGGGGAATTAATATCCCTTAGGGATTAAAGATGTTTAATTCCTTCATATGCAACAATACTTACCGCATTGGAAAGGTTTAAACTTCTAACATGTTCACTAAATATGGGAATACTATAAAGTTTATTTTTATTCTTTTCTACGATGCTTTTAGACAGACCTACTGATTCCTTTCCAAAGATTAGAAACATCTCATCTTCATATGGAATGGTTGTATAAGGTTTTGTGCCATGACTGGATAAAAATGCCATGTTCTTTGATTCATTTATTTTAAAGAATTCTTGAGCACTTTCATATATTTTTAAGGGCACATGTTGCCAGTAATCAAGCCCAGCTCTTTTTACTCTGGAATCACTCAATTCAAACCCTAGAGGTTTTACTAAGTGTAAATTGGAACCAGATGCAAGACATAACCTACCTATATTACCCGTGTTGTTAGGTATTTCAGGTTCTATTAATACAATATTAAGAGCCAAAACAATTAATCTTTAAAATAAGAATGTTTGCGAATATACTAGGTAGTTTTAATAGATCAAATGTGAATTGCAAGAACCCACTTTCGAGGTATTTTCTTATTTATGCAAAACTCTAGTTTTAACCCTCCTTTGCATAGAGCTTCGGCGGACGCGAAGTATGGTTTAATTCCCTAGTCCGGCACCTCGATGCTTCCATGAGTGATGAAGCTACTTAACTTAGGCACTGCATCGGAAACTAAGGTTCAGGACTTGCTCTGAGGTTAATACCTTTTATTCTCTGCATCATATAAGTTGAGGAATGTTACAAACTTAACTGATCAGAAATTCAATGAGTTTAAGTAGAGTCTGCTATATAACTTGACTGAAGTTAGCTATTTTGACGTTCGATTCATAGATCGGAATGACTGTCTATAATGTAGTTCCTGCAAGAGTTTGTTTCTTCACAAACTCATCCTTTGTAGAGGAAAACGATTGTGGAGACACAATCGTGGGAGAGGGGTTAACTATATAAACAAGCTCTAAATAAGACCAAAAATTAATAATTTCGATTGATTAGCCCTAAATCATTTATTTGACTATTTTCACATTGAATCCCTAAGGGATATTAATTCCCCGACTCTTGAGTCGATCATTAAATTATTGCCCATAGATACCCCGTACCCTTGGGTTGGGGTGGGTTCATTTTAATCTAGTAACTAAACTTATGAAAAAAAATACGCTGCTATTTTGTCTATTATTTTGTTTTGTAAACCAATTCATTTTTAGTCAAGAAAAGGTAGACCCATCTGATTGGACTGTTGAAGATTTAGCCAAAATTGAGTCTATGAGTTCGGTTTCTGTTTCACCGAATAATCAAATGGTGCTTTGGACAAAACGTAAACCAATAAAAAAGAAAGATCGTTTTATCAGTGATATTTATGTCACTAGGTTAGACCTGAAGAAAGGGGATGCCTTTAGAACAATTCAATTGACCAATGGTGAAGAGAATGATTACAGTCCTATTTTTTCAAGAGATAGTGAATCAATCTACTTTTTATCCTCACGTGAGAAAGGAAATAAACTTTGGAAATTGAGTATATTCGGAGGAGAGCCTGTTAAGGTAAAAGAATTCAAAAATGGAATCTCTAGGTTACAATGGCAAAATGAGAATACGCTACTATTTGTATCTAACGATGGAAAGACTCTTTACGAACAGCTGAATGAGAAAAAGAAAGATAATTCAATAATAGTGGAAGATACCACTCATTGGAAACCAACTCATATTTATGCTTTTAATCTTAAAGACCAATCTGTTAGAAGAATTACTAACAACATTAAAAACATTACGAGTAGTGCTGTTTCTCCAGATGGCAATTGGTTATTTTATGGAGTAAATAGGAGTAAAAGTTATAGCTCAGATGCACAATTAGATCCTTTTTATTACCTACAAAACCTACAAAATGGAGAGGTTAAGCAAATTATCACTGATAAGGATTATCCTATCAGAGGTGTAAGGTTTAGTCGAGACAATAAAGGGTTTTATTTTATGTCAGAATTTGGTTCGGATCCTCAGTGGAATGGTGCAGGAATCCAAGAAATCTATTATTATCAAATAGCTAATGACCAGTATGATAAAATAGATTTGAAGTGGGATTTAGGAGCTGGTGGTGGGTATTCATTAGTAGGGAATGATATTGTAGTTGGGCTTTCTAATAAGACAACTTTTAAGATGGCATACTATAAGAAAAAGGGAAAAAAATGGACTAAACTACCAATTGATTTTAAAGAAAAGAATGATCACGTAGGTATCTATACTTTTAGTGAAGATGGGACTAAAATAATCTATAATTATTCTACTGCTTCTAAGCTGCCATCCTATCATATTGCTGATGTTAAAGAGAATAAGATCACTAATGAGAAAACATTGATAAAATTAAATACTCAGTTTAGTAAAAAATCAATTACAAGAAGTGAAGTGATCACTTGGAAAGGATATAAAGGAGAAGAAGTTACAGGCATATTGTACTATCCCAAGGGCTACGAAGAGGGTAAAAAATACCCTTTGATGCTGTCTATTCATGGAGGTCCTTCTTCAGCTACATTAGATCGGTTTTCGGAAAACTGGTCTAGTTATCCAAATATCTTGAGTCAAAACGGAATGTTTATTCTCAAGCCAAATTATCATGGATCTAATAACCATGGACTCGCCTACGTAGAGAGTATTAAGCAAAATTATTATGAGCCAGAACTTGATGACATCATTAAAGGAATAAATCTTTTAGCAGAACAAGGAAAAATAGATAAACAACAATTAGGTACGATGGGCTGGTCAAATGGAGCTATCATTACTACTATGTTGACTGTTCGCTATCCTAATATGTTCAAAGTTGCAGCAGCTGGTGCTGGAGATGTGAATTGGACTTCTGATTTTGGAACTTGTGGTTTTGGTGTACAATTCGATCAAAGTTACTTTGGAGGAGCACCATGGGATGATAAAAATGGAAAAACGTACAATGAAAATTATTTAATTAAATCTCCACTATTTGAAATTGAGAAGGTTAGAACACCTACTATTATATTTCATGGGAGTGAAGATAGGGCTGTTCCTAGAGATCAAGGATGGGAGTATTATAGAGGACTACAGCAAGTAGGCAAGGCACCTGTTAAGTTTTTGTGGTTTCCGGGGCAGCCACATGGACTTCGAAAAATAACTCATCAACAAAGAAAATTGAATGAAGAAATTGCCTGGATCAAGAAATTCCTTCTTAATAAAATTACCAAGAAAAATGAAGCGGTAAAAAAAGGAAGCCCGTTGGCACAAGTTTTTAAATTACAGGAATTTGAGACAACGACTGGCCTATTTGGCCAAGCAAAAAATGGAAATCTACTTCCTGAAGTGAAGCAGATTAAAAAGGACTCTATATCAATCGGTATTTTTGAACTGACCAATGCACAGTTTCAAGCTTATAGAGGGAATCATAGATATGATGCTGGAAAAGATAATTACCCGGCCATAATTAGTGCCTCAGATGCAGTAGCTTACCTGAAATGGTTATCTAATACCACAGGCGATCTCTACCGTTTGCCCAATAAGAAGGAGGGAAAAGCATTGCATCAATTTGCCTGTAAAAATGTTGCTGGGGAAAACACCTTAAACTACTGGGCTGGCTATCAGGTAACTAAAGGGGATGTGAGCTTGCTAAGAGAAAAATTGAAAGATTTGAATACTAGTTTGTTGTTGCCAGTTGGAAGTAGGAAAGGGGTAAAGTTACAGGATGCTTTTATTTATGACTTAGGGGGAAATGCGGCAGAGCATTTTGACGGTGGAATATATGGGTTTAGTGCTTACGATTTTTATGATGTCAACAAACCAGAAATGATTAATTCATCTTATGCCACACTAAGGGTAATTAAAGAATAAGATCATATAAAAACTGTATTTCTCGGCCTACATGTCTGGTCATTTTATTGAAATTAGGAGCTATTGGCATACTGTGTTTACAAAGTTTATTAACATTGATAATCTCTTAGCCTGATTAATTCATGAATCTTTGTGATGAGAAGTTTAAGTAGCTGTTAGTTAGTGGCAAGCACAGGATTTCGACACGTATGAATAATAGATTATTTTGAGTATCGAAATTTGAGCAAGTCGCTAAATGATAGTTAATTAAGCTCCGTAATAAATTATTCATGAATTAATCAGGTTAGAAACATTGGCTGAAATTTAACCCGAATGATGCAATAGAAGTTTGATGCAAACCATAACTAACAGTCATTTAGCCACTTAAATCCTAATTTCCTACTCACCATAATGGAGACTATGTCTGCGTGGCAAATCAGAATTTAAGCAGCTAT
>CALGOB010000128.1 GCA_937958005.1 uncultured Cyclobacteriaceae bacterium | reverse complement strand
CAGAAAATAGTGAGAAAAGATAGTGGAATAATCAATATATAAAGTTTCCTTAAATAAATATGCTTTTGCTAATGAGGTAACATCTTGTATTTTTGGATATGATTTACTTTCTATTTCTTTAATTATCAAACTGGATAACTTCGATACATAACTGCTTTGTTCATTTTCTGATATAGAGTTTTCAGGAATTAGATAATATGAAAGCCAATCCAGTTTTTGATGTAAATCTATTTCAGTCAATAGCAAGGGTCATCTGCTACCCAAACCCAACGCTTATTCCTTCTTATGTACAAAAGACCATAGCTCATCCATCTGGATGTCAAACTACTTGTAATCCCCTTAGTTCTTTTATTATATCGGTTGGCAACCCAAGACCGTTGGGTGTTTGCTTCTATAAGCCTTGTGCAAATGGCTGTAACCAGCTAAGGCTGACATCAAATATCCGGCAGATACCACGCAGGCTTATCCTTTCTTTAAGGGCATTTTTAATCAGGTTACGAGATGCTTCCCCTATTGTGTGGGTGTTGTCCAAAACAAATTGACGTTTACAATCTTTGCACTGGTGGTTCTGCTTACCATAGTGGGTTTTTCCATTTTTCTTTATCTCGTGACTTTGGCAATTTGGGCATGTTATCATCATCTAAATAGTTTGGTCACTTTAAAGATAATGACCTTTCCGAATTGCCAATTTTAAACCTTGACGAGCCTTACATTTAGTACACTATCATATTTTCAAACACCTTTCAGAACTTCAAAACCTTCCATTGCACTACAAGAGAAAATCTTTTAAAACAGCTGAAATAGCCAGAATCTCTCCTGATGAGCGACAAGTCTACGAGAACAGTTTGAAATATTGTACAGATATAAAAAATGTAGTGGATACTTCTAAAAAAGATTATCACAGTTGATTTTGTATACCTAACATATCTGATCAACTTCTCTAGTTTAAGTGATCTGTGGGTACACAGATCAAGGCGATATTTGTAAATAAAAAGCGATCATAAATAAACCGTGATAATGTCTAAAGAAGAAAAAATCGAGATAGCTTTAAATCTTGTAAAGATTGGGCTTGACAATAAAATTATCTCTAATGGAACTGGATTATCGGAAGATATGATGAGAAAATTTAGGAGTAAATAAAAGATCCATATGCAACCCGTTTTCTGTATTGACAGTCCGTCGAAAAAAATCTATAGGATCGCCAAGTCACGCTTGCCCTCCTGCTCGAAGAGATAAAAATCACACTTAGAAATATAAAACAGGAAATTTTTTATCGGGTATCGGTAGTTCTTATTGAAAAGAATCCCTAGCAACTTTTTAAAGTTTTAATTCGTTTTGGTTTGGTCAATAATTAGGAGAGATGTGGTATTGATTTTATTAAACTTTGAGACTCTGCTCATTAATTATGCTATAACCTTAAAGTGTGTTAAAAAGATTTTAACGTGAATTATGCTCAACTCAACGAAATTTCAACTTCCGTGGAATTTTTTAAATTATATTAACACACTTTGAACTAATGTAAATCGTGGTATACTAACTTACAAATGAAGAAAGGAAATAAGATTTATCGTAAAATAAGTAACATACTATTCATAGTATGTTTAATTATAGGCTTTAAAGTGAGTAGCTCGAAAGCGCAATCAGGGCCTGGTGGATTTGGGGATACTTCTGGTACTTCTAACCTCGTTCTTTGGCTTAGGGCAGACACTGGGGTCTTAAATGGAAGTTCTGTGCCAGCAGCTAATGGTGAAAGTATCATGACATGGAATGATCAATCTGGTTATGGATATGATGCAGTGACTGGTCCTACCTCTCCAATTTTTGATGCGGTAAATGCAGGTTTTAGAGATTTACCAACCATTACTTTTGCAGGCGGTGGAACTGAATTCTTATTCATAGAAGATGATGCCAATGAAGCACCACAACTAGACAATACTTCCGAACTATCTATCCTTTATGTATATCGTCCAGATAATGCCACTGGAGTACGTGCACATGTTAGTAAGAGAGATGGTAACGGAGTTGCTCAATCCTATGTGTTTTTTGAAAACAATAGCCAGAATGGTCGGATAAATGCCAATAATGATGCAGGTCAAAATATAGCTGCAAATACGACATACATTAATTCAACAACCTATCAGAATGGTGACTTTAACCACTTTTTGAATCAGTTATCAGGTGGCGGTATTACAGGTGGAACCGCAACAATCCCTAATAATGATTCTGATTTCAATATTGGTGCTTTTCAAAACGGGGATAGTAGAACCTTTGACGGAAATCTAGCGGAGATAATTGTATTTAGGTCTTTTTTAACTAATGCAGAAAGAATAGTGGTGGAAACATACTTAGCTTCTAAATATAATATTACTGTTCCAAATGATTTCTGGGATGAAACAACTTTTTCAGCTCATGACAACGAAATAGCAGGAGTTGGTCAACACACCGACGGCTCAGTGGCCCAAAGTGCTACCTCTTCTGTTTTAACCATTTCCGATGGAGATACCCGTGCCAGTGGAGATTGGCTGTTTTGGGGACATGATACTGGAGACATTACCACTTATACAACTAGCGAAATTGTTACTGGAAGCTCACAACAAAGACTGGCTAGAGAGTGGAGAGTGAATGAAACTAATGATTTAGGGAACGTTAACGTTTCCATTGATTTTGATAACCTGCCACCTACAGGAGTTGTTAATCCTATTTTTAGATTGTTAGTAGATTCTGATGGTGATTTCTCAGATGCGGAAGAATTTATAATGACCAATACAGGCTCAGGTTCAACTGTAGCAGTAGATTTGAATGATGGTGATTACTTAGCGATAGCGTTTGAAGAAGGTGGAGAGACTGAAATTTGGTACAGTTTTTTATCGGGTGATTGGAGTGATCCCAATAATTGGACATTAGATGGTGCTATCTCTGCACTATTTGTGAACCCAGATCTCCAAATACCAAACCCTGGAGATAGTGTAGTCATCCAATCTGGAAGAACTATCACAGCAGATATCAATAACATTGTAGTTCAAAGGATAGAAATTATTGGAACATTAGACCTTGGATCCACTACCGATCACTTTTTTGGAAATATTGAAGGTTCTGGAACAATGAGATTGTCAGGAGCTGGTGGGCTTGACAATTACCCTTCTGGGGCAGACACTGGTTTCTTTGACCCTTTAGGAGGAGGAACGGTTGAGTATTACGGTATCGGGTTGGAGATCAATGGAAATAGGAGTTACAATAACTTATTGGTCAATTTAACCAATACAACTGATTTAGCCACTTTAACGGCATCAGAAATTAATATTTTTGGAAATTTCACAGTTAATAATGGAGGGTTTCAGTTTAATGACCTGACCTCTACGAACAACTTGGAGGTAAATATATTCGGTGACTTCTTTGTGAATGGCAACGGATCCGTTGATGTGAGTACAGCAAATGCGAGACATGAACTGAATCTGCATAGTGACTTTATCAATCAAGGGGATGTAGATTTTACCAATAGAACTTCACAGATAACAGGAAGTGAAGCGACAGATGGTATTGTGGATGTGAATTTTGTTTCAGCAACAAAAAATCAAACGGTTCTTTTACAGAACACGACTGATTTTTATCGGATAGAAGTGAATAAAGGAGTAGATGATACATTTATAGTAGACATCAGTGCAGATGATCCATCGTTCTTTAATTTATATGGTTTTGCTAATAGCTCTACCAATAGTGCGCAGTCTACGGTAAATAGTAATGCACTTGGTTTAATATTTGGAACTATAAGAGTGGGAAATAATGTGACTATCTCTCCACTTAATGCCGGAGGTAATTATAGCATTTTTGAAGGCTCAAGGATTTGGGTTAATGGAGGAGTTGTGGAAAAGACAGGAGGGACTGCTATTGTTCCTTATGGAAGAATTAGGGTTTCCGCAGGAGAATTAAATGCACCCATCAACAGTGGAATAACTACTAGAGAAAGTGGACAAGTGACCCTAGAAGGAGGTACAATTACAGTGAATCAATTTAGAACTTCAGTAAATGGACTTTCGGCGCAAGGTGGGTTGATCATGTCAGGTGGAATTTTTAATGTGACTGGAGTAAATACAAGCGAAAGCTTTTATATTTTTAGTTTGACCAATACAGGGAATGTATTCAGTATGTCTGGAGGAACTATTAACCTTTCGGGTACGAATGCTAGAGGGGGTATTTTTATAAATAGTTCAGATGAGAATATTAGTGTTACTGGAGGTACAGTGAATTTTAAAATCACGAATAATAATGACTTAAGAGTAACCTCGCGAGCACCCTTTTTCAATGTAAATGTACTTAGAACTAGTGGAACAGGAGTGGTGGAAATTAGTGATGGAAGCTCAGGTACAGGTGCTGGGACTATTACTTTAGTACCAGAAGGACTTACAGTATTAAACGATTTTAGAGTTGATAATACAGCTGGAAATGCCACAGCTTTTGATGCCAATAATTTTGATCTGAATATCACTGGATCTTTAATTGTTGACAATGGCTCTACTCTTGATCTGACTGGTATGGAAACTACCTTTGAAGGAGTAGGTGGTTCTACCATAGATATTCAAACAGGAGCTACCTTATCAATTGACTCTCTCATTATTAATAAATCTACTGAAACTAGTACCGTTACTATAGGAAATGGAGCTGCTACAGCACTAAGTATCAATAATTTATTGAGTGTAGCAAGTGGAAATTTAAATCCTGTAGGTTTTGACATTACCGTAAATGGAACACTCAATGTAGCTGATACCATAGGAAGTACAATGAGTACAGGACAATTGTTCTTAAACGCGGGCATTAGCCAATTAATAACCTCCACAAATGGGGTTGTATGTGACTTGGAAATTGAGAATATAAATGGTGTTTCTTTAGATGGAGACCTAAGCATACTTGACAATTTCACATTGGATGCTGGGGTATTTGATATTAACACCTCTAAATTGACATTAAATAACCCAATTAGTACTGCAGGGGTGTTTAGTTCTACTTTAATGGTTCAGACGGGCGGTAACCCTACTGATGGAGGGATTGAATTTCTTTTCGATGAAGATGAAACCATCACCTATCCATTTGGTATTGTTGGAAACTATACACCTCTAGTTGCTGATATTGATACTACAAATAATGATTCAGGCTATATCAGAGTAAATCCTGTAAACATTAAACTGGGTACACTTAATGATGATGCAGCTGTCACTGATTTCCTTAACTACTATTGGAGAATTGGGAATAGAGACTTTTCTGATTTGCCGAGAGTTAACAGTTATGTATTTACTTATATAGATAATGTGGCCAATGATGACGTTGTAGGCAATGAAGCAGACTTACAACCAGGATATGTTGAAGATGGTGAAGATGGTAATAGCGATAATAACTTATTCTCAAGAGTTCCTGTTGGCAGTTCTGCGGATGTAAATACTACTACAAACGAGATTACGTTTGTTTTTCCTGTAGGTGAAGATACATTGCAGTCAGCAAACTATACTGCTGGTGAAATTGCAGCTTTTTCAGGCGCAGTAACTGTGTTTTATTCTAGAAAACAAGCTGGGACTGATCAATTGAACTGGGTAAGCCCTATTAGTTGGTCTACAGATGGAGTTAATCAACATGCTGGAGCTGCCGCTACAACTTACCCAGGACAAAACAGCACCAGTGATGTAGTTATCATGGGGTTTGGAGGCATTAATGCGGCCGAAAATTTTAACACATGTGACCCATGTACAATAGTAAATACAGTTAGGCATGACCATAGAATACGTAACGGAGAATCAGTTACTGTTGCCGAAATCATATTTGATCAAAATCCAGCAGCTAATGCACTGAATAATATAGATACAAGAATTAGGGTATTTAATACAGGAACCTTAAATGCT
The DNA here is from genome assembly GCA_937958005.1 of uncultured Cyclobacteriaceae bacterium. Taxonomy (GTDB): domain Bacteria; phylum Bacteroidota; class Bacteroidia; order Cytophagales; family Cyclobacteriaceae; genus JANSWY01. Next base: position 11,941 of record CALGOB010000128.1, on the reverse strand, counting down.
GATAGGGTAACTGGTAGAGGGACTATGTTCCAACTGGCCAATACTAATGGATCTATAGGAACGATTAATGCTGACTTTAATGAATTTAATCAAGATCCTGATAATGGGTGGTTTCTATTAGTTAATGGAGGAGGCACTTCTGTTACTATTTCAGATAGGTTTGAATTTCCCACCTTAAGGGTATTTGGAGCTAGGAGTGATTCTCAGGTAGATAGGGCAGTTTCTTATACTCAGGATGTTACTTCAAGAGGATTGGTAGTCGATAGAAATGCAGAATTGCATATCGATCAGAATTTCACGGTTAATGGGACAGCCAGAATTGGGCTTAACTTAGGAGGTGAGTTGATCTTTGGACGTATTGGAGGAGGTGCTGTGGGCTCCAATGTCACATTTGAATGTGATTCTTTGATATTAACAAGTAGTAATAATAGTGGGATTTTGGTAAATGATGCTGGGTCTGATACACATATACTGAAAGTGAATGGAAGCATTAACCTTGATCAAGGAGTAGCTTTTGATCTACATAATGCTACCACTTCAAATGCTATTTTAGAAGTTTCAGGAACAGGAGAGCATTTGTTTGAAAATACGGCAGATATAACAGTTGAATTATCAAGACTCTTGATAAATAAAGGGGCAGACACAACTAATTTTTTTACAGTTAACACCGATTTTAATTTAAATGGGGATAATTCTGGAGTACCACAGGCATTAGAATTACAAAACGGAAAACTCATCTTAAATAATAGCTCAATAAATATTGAACTAACGGATGGTGCTGAATTTATTGTACAATCCTCAGCAGGGCTTGAAGTTACTCAAGGAACAGCAACCGCTAACAACGGGGTAATCATATTGGATGGATTGCTACGGGTTAATGGAGGTACGGTAGATCTAGGGACAACAGATATAGAATATTCTAATACTGGTTCAGCACTTTTAAGTATTAACTCAGGTACTTTAGAAGTCGGTGGGCAGGTCAGAAGAGCTCTTACCTCTACTTCTGGTATTTTAAAATATAGGCAAACAGGTGGAGATGTTGACATAGCAGTAGATGGTGCTGACGTAACAGATAGAGGGGTTTTTGAAATACTAAATCCAGGAAGTGAGTTTATCCTCACTGGAGGAACATTTAATATTCAGAGAGGAGTTCTTGGAGACAATAATGTCTCTTTACGGTTGGATCCAGAAACGTCTGAATTATCAGGTTCTACAATCAATGTTTTTGAAAATTTAGGAGCGAATTACGGTGCGAATTTCTTCAATATGCAGGTTTCTATTCCTTTGAATAACGTAACGATCAATAATACGATTGACCTTCCTGATGCGAGAGCATTTGTTGAAAATCTTACAGTGAATGATTTAACCATAAATACAAATCAAGGTTTTCAAGGGAACGGCTTGGATATTAGAATCAATGGAGACTTAGTTAATGAAGGGCAATATTTGAATGATTCTGGGAATACTATTCTAGGAGGAAGTGCTGATCAATCTCTATCAGGAACAGGTATCTTTAACATATTTGATTTAACAAAATTGGGATCAGGGACAGCTACTACCTTAGTTGATCTTACCTTGGGTAATGACTTGAGAGTCACAGAAGGAATTTTAAACATGGGATCCAATACAATTAGCTTAGAAAATGATGCATTTATAGAGAGTGTTTTAACAAATACTTCAGGCGATGGACTCATCTTTAATGGTACAGCGAGTCAAAACCTTTTTGGGCTGAGTAATAACACTGTTACGTTAGGAACCATTACTATCAACAATCCTAATGGAGTTGATATCCCGGATGGGAATGGGTTTAATTTTGACATAACGCAAGAACTAAGGCTTGATGGAGGGGTTTTTAATATCGGAGGTAGTTTAGTGACTATGAGAAATGGATCCACCGTTACTGAAGTCTCTCCGTTCAGTGTAAATAATATGGTTCAGACTAACAGTTCTTTTACGGATAATGGATTTGTAATTGAGTTTTTTGACATAGCTGCTGACACTGTTATTTTCTTCCCTGTTGGAGAGTTGTCATTTACACCAGTGCAATTTAATATAGGCGCTGGTGCAACTGCGGGAGATATTAGAGTTCGTCCTGCCAATGAAAGGCATCCTGCCATTGTTGAAAATGTAGAACCAATGGGTGAAACTGAGATAGATGACTTACAGAACTCATTACAATACCACTGGGTAGTAGTAGCACGAAATACCACTGGTGTACAAGGTAGCGCTACCTTTTTCTATAATGACGAAGACATCCTGGCAATTGAATCAGATACTTCTAATTTCATTTCTGCTAGGCTATTATCAAATAATAGCACATGGGATAAATTCCCACCTACTTTCTTCCAAGGTGCTAGCGAAACGTTTAGTGTACCACTCAACGTAGGGGCAGGAGTTACGTTTGCTGAAATTACAGGAGACTACACAGCAGGCCTTGGTAGTACAGATGGGATCAATAATGACATTGAGGGAGCAATTCCCGACCAGCTGGCACAATTTATATCAAACTTTTCCGGAGCAGGTAATTATAGTGATGATGCGAATTGGATTCCAGTTGCCCCTACACCTGCATTGACTTCTGGAATAGGACCTATTGGTGCACAAATCACAATTTCAGCTGGTGATACAGTTACGTTAGACCTTTCGAATATTAGACTGTTTTCTACCACGATAGAGGCAGGAGGAACTTTATTTGTTCCATCAGGAGCTGTAAATGAAAGATTAGGGACCGTATCAGGAACAGGAACTATTATAGTAAATGATACAGAACTATTACCTACGGGCGAATATTCGAGCTTTCTAGCATGCGATGGTGGGGCGATTCAGTATTCAGGAACTACCGATTTTAGTGTCCTTTCTGGTATTTCTCAAATCAGGAAAGTTATATTGGAAGGATCAGGGGTTAGGGTGATGCCTAATAACATCTTAAATGTATGTGATACACTTTTAATCAATGGCCCTACTGTAGATTTCAGTTCAGGTCAAACTTTCACAGTCGGAGATTCGGATACGGATCGTTTAGAAATAGAATCTGGAGTAGTTACTTTATCCAATGGATCTTCGCTTGTCATTGATGGAGATCTAATAATTTCAAATGGCTCATTTACTGGCTCAAGTGGATCTTTAGTGAATATAACTGACGATTTGAATTATTCAGGTGGAGCGTTAGATTGGAACGGAACAAATGTGGCACTCTCGGGAGATACAGAACAAATGATAGATGGAAACTTTACAGGAGTATCTGCATTTGGTAATTTATTGATAAATAATACTGATGCTACAGGTGTAACTATCAATAGCGGGGATGTGGAAGTAGAAGGGATTCTTACTTTGACAGATGGTTTGGTAAACACGACAACTACTGAAAGCCTTACTTTGACCAGTACGGGTGATTGGGAAGGTGCTAGTAATTCATCCTACGTAACGGGACCAATTTCCAAGAATGATATTACAGTGGCAAGTACTTTTGAGTTCCCTGTTGGTAAGGCCGTTAGGTATGCACCGGCCTCTATCGTGAATATTGGCACAGGGGGACAAGATTGGTCCGCAGAGTATTTTACTTCTACTAACCCTACTTTTCCTAATACTAGTTTTGATGATACTGATCCAGGTTCTGGTTTTAACGCTTTAGATGAAATCATTGCATCAGATAGATGGGAAATTATCAGTAGTGGGTCTAATAATGCCCAGATTGAATTGTTTTATGGGACTCATTTAACTATCGGAGACGTAGGAGAGTTACGTGTCGTATGGTGGAATACTGCTGAAAGTAGATGGGAAAATCAAGGAGGTATTCTAGATGGTAATGCAACAACTGGAATGGTAACCTCCGAAAATTCAATTGGATTTACTACCCAACAGTTTGCTTTAGGTTTAGCTTCTGAAATTACCCTGCCAGTTGAATTTCTATACTTCGATGGTGATCTAATTGAAGGCGAGTCTCATTTAGAATGGGCTACAGCCTCAGAATTAGATAATGATAGGTTTGAAGTAGAAAGGTCTTTAGATGGGATTACTTTTGAACGAATTGGTATTGTTGGTGGAAATGGTACAACCAACGAAGTTTCTACTTATCAATTTGTTGATAAATTACCTGGTGTAGGTCTTAATTTTTATAGATTGAAACAAATAGACTTCGATGAGCAATTTGAGTATTCGGAAACTATTCTTGTTGACAATAGAGACGCAAGTGTTACTTTCGATATGAATGTCTACCCTAATCCTACTGACCAAGGAAATATCAATATTAATTTGATCACTGGTGATGAAACCTCTCCGGTATTAATTTCTATCTATGATCTTAATGGACGAGCGTATTTTAATAAACAAATTTCACCTGAGGAGCTAATTAGAAATGAGTATCAGTTGAGCCTTCCTCAGCAGATCAGTAGAGGTGCTTACCTTATAAGGATTCAACAGAGAGATGATGTTAAATTGCGTAGATTGATGATCAGATAGGACTGAACGGCCTGTAAGCCTGTTTTACCAATAAAAAAATAACAAGAGTCCTAATCTGTAAAGGTTGGGACTCTTGTTTTATAGTACCATCTAACTGTGGGATAACATTAAATACCTGTTAGATAAGCCTCTTTAAAGTGATAAGAAATGATTTTAATTCCCCGTTTTCTAGTTTTACAATAATTTTAGCTTCTTTCCCTTCGTTTTTCAGTAACTGCCTGTAAAAGTCTATGCTCTCCCTTTTAATACCATTTATAGAGATCAATTTTTGCCCTTTTCTCAGGCCTTGTTCATAAGCAGCACTTGGTTTGGAGATGCTTTTAATGAAAATTTCATTACCCTTTTCTTTTAATTTTATTCCGCTTAAAGGAAACTCAAAAGGGGTTGAAAAGGAGCTGTTTGGTTTTAAGTAAATATATTTGCGGTGATAATCTATTATGAAATTGAATTTGCTGATGTAATTAAGTCCAAGTAAACCCAAATAACCTTCCCAAGACAATACCCCTTCTTTTGTGTTTGATAAAGAAATGGGCATCTCTCCTAATTCAAAATCACCAATTTTTAATGATTTAATAACCCCTTGAACCGATTGGCTTTCTGAATTTATACCTCTAGATTCTAAGGTTACTAAAGATTCAAATTTTGATAAAAGATTTTGCTGTGATTTATAAGGAGAATTGACAATTAATGGAGAGGCTGTATTACCTGTGTCAAACAATGCTTTCCCACTAAATACTTCTCCATTTTTTAAAGTAAAAGAAATATCTACTTCTGGTGTACAATAGGTTTCCACAAAATTCACTGCTAAATAACCTTCTGTATCCGGTCTGCCTTTCTTTTTGTAGAAAGTAATTTTTTGCTTGTCAAAATCAATTTTTGAAACGTAATTCCTAAATAGATCAAACCCAGTTATTCCATTCACCTCTCCCAAATGAGATAAATCAGTAACAGAAATCGGGATGTCTTTTAACTGTACTTTTTCTGTGATAGAAATCTGCTGACCTGTTGTTCTGTTTCTACTTTTAGAGACCCCACTGGCACCTATAGAATTGAATTCCTTGTCTTGCATTTTTAGCTTTAAGAATTCAGCGATATCATCATCTAAGATAGTGACGGAAGCGCCTGTATCTAAAATGAAATTGGAAATCTTTTCATGATTGATACTTAATTGTATCATCATTGTTCCATTTTTATTGAGCGTAAATGGAATTTCTCCGATGGGCTTGCTCTGTCCCAGTATATTACAAGAACAAAAGCTTAAAACTGCGATTAAAAGATATAATAGGTACTTCATTATTTTGAGTTTTTAAATTGTTATGAACTATAAAACTGGCCTACAGCGTATGATTCTGAAAACAAAAACTAATAAAGCAGGTGAATAAAAGAATGAAATGGGTGAATGATTGAAGGAAGAACAAGGAATTATTGCATATCTAACCAAGTTCTAAAGTCTGGAGTATTGGTAGAACTGGTAAGGACTTTTTCTTTGTGCCCTTTCAGATGAAGCAATAACCTATTTTTGAAATAGCTTTCCATTGATTCAATAGCATCTATATGAATGATCTGACTTCTATTAATCCGAAAAAATTTTCTAGGATTCAGGGTTTCAACTAAAACGCCTATGTTTTGAGAGAACAAATGGATTTTTCCTTTTTGATCAATCAATTTACAGAATGTTCCTGAAGCTTCTATTAGGCTAATTTCGGATGTGTTAAGTAGATAAATACCAGTTGCACTTTTAATAACAAATCGCTCCTTGTAATTTTCTTTTTTATCCTTAAGTAACTCCATGAATTGATCCATGATCTCATTGCCTAATTCTTTATTCTTGAGAGACTTAAATAAGGTGTTATATTTTCTGAAGGCATTTTGTAGATCTTCCAATGCATAAGGCTTTAAAATATAAGCAATTCCATTACTTTTAAAAGCCTCAAATAAATACTCATCATATGCAGAGCAAAAGATAATAGGGCAATTAATTGTATCAGTTTTAAATAAATCAAATGAAGTGCCATCTAATAATTCTATATCTGATAAAATCAGATCATAGGGACTTTTTTGGTATAATAACTCTTTTGCTTCAGCAACAGTGCGTGACCAATCATAATTTAATTCGTTTTGAAAATGTGCCTTTAAATGGGTTAGTAGCTTTTCAAAGGCTGGTATTTCATCTTCTAATATTAATATATTCATCTGTGGGTAGCAGTTTAACTTATGAAACTAATTCAATAAGTGGGATACAGACCTTGAACTGAAGCTCATGATTGGAAATATTAATTTCTTTATCAAAAAGTAAGGCATACCGCTCTTTTAAATTATTTAGTCCTGTGCCAAAAGATTCTCGTTTTTGAGCTATTTCTCCTTTGTTATTGATGACCACTATTTGTTGATCGTCAATAGTAAGGGTTGTTTTGATGGGATTACCATTTAAAATTCGGTTGTGCTTGACTACGTTTTCTATAAGAACCTGAAGTGCACCGACTGGTAGGTATTTATCTTCCGTATCATTCTCTCCATCGATGGTAAAAGTATAAATATCTCCAAAACGCGTTTCAATTAGGTAGAAATAATTTCGAATCATAGACAATTCTTCCTTTAAAGGGACTACCTCTTTATCCTTTGTACTTATTAAGTATCTATATAATGCTGAAAGGTGTTTTATATACTTTTTAGCTTGCTCAGGCCTGCTGTCTATTAAAGCATCTAGTGTATTAAGATTATTGAATAAAAAATGAGGGTTTATCTGTGCTTGCAATAACTTAAGCTCACTTTCCTTTTGTTTTTTTTGAATATCAGCCATTTGTACTTGAGCTTCAAAGTATTTCTTAGTTAATAGGATGCCTAATGGCAGTCCAGCATTAGAGGCACTATTGCTTAATCCTTTTATAACTAAATCAACTATAGATGGATAGGTTTGCCACGGCGCATGTTCTGCCCAGTGCCATATAGTAAACTTAAGAACGCCATAGAAGATCAATACAAGAGTGCCAAAAAATACAAAAATCAGATACTTCTTTTCATCGATGAGGTATTTAGGGATGAGCCATTTAAAAAAAGAAAGAAGGATGGCAACTGTACAGATAAAAGAAATCGGGACACCAATTAAGTACCCCTCAAGAGAAGGACTTGTATTCACTTGTGAATAAGAGGAACCATCCGGGTTAATAAAAGTGTAGTTGATTTGATTAAAATGGAAAGTATGATCGAATGATTCAACTAGAATGAATATCACAAAATAGATGACGAGCAGTAAAAAATCAGACTTGTTCAATTTCGTGTTGATCATATATCAAGTTGTTGTTAAAACCATTGCCTTAAAGATAAAAAAATAGGAAGACCTAATACAATCTTACCGTCTTATCAAATTTTGCTTTTTGATTTTAAACTAAAAATCTCACCTCAGATTAGACCTTGAAACCTTTAGGAAGTTGTCAATCTTAATTTGGAAGTCGAGAAGGGCAATTGGGAAATAGAGGGCTAATTCTTATAGAAACCACCCATAGATTTAAGGAAAAGATTAACGATCCACAGTTACGCAATGCTTTTTAAAGACATTCATCACCAGTGCTTTAAAAGAATTTTTATAGCTCAGGAGTCATTAGTCTCAATTAATCAATTAACTACCAAGTCTTCATTGACTTTTAAAAATACTGTATGACTCAACAACAAGTCCTTAACAAACTAGCTACTCTTCCGCTTGTATTAGCTGGGCCTATTGTTAGAAAAGTAATGATCGAGGATCAGAAAGATGAATCTGGTAACATTACAGAAAAAGCAAGTGTGTCGGTCTGGTTGGCGTTAAAAGAAAAGAGAAAAACGTATCTCAAATTATACGAAACCGAAAATGGAACAAGCAGCATAGCTTCAGCATCTATTGACCCAACGCAAATTGGGGATAATTTATTTATTACGTTAGTTACAATACCCTTATCAGCAAATAAATTGAAGTATGGAAAGCGGTATTATTATGAGCTGTCGTTTAAAGATAAAGATAATGTTATCAATGACTTATGGGACATAGATGTCGTATCAAAAGAACAACATGTATCAATGAGGCGGGGCACTTTGCTATTAACAGGTCACCTAAATGGGCGCCTTTTTTTCGAAACGCCAGCAAAAAAGAAAGAAAAATTTTATGTAGCTCATGCGTCATGCAGAAAACCGCATGGAGGATATTATAAGGAAGAAAAAGATGCTTTAGAGCACTTATACCACGAAATAGATGGGATAGAATCTGGACAAAAATCAAAAGCTAAATTCCCACAGCAATTATTTTTGACAGGAGATCAAATTTATGCAGATGATGTTGATTGTGGATTGTTTAGTATGATCCAAGAATGGATTCCAGTATTGTATAGTAATAAGTATAACCCCAATAAGCATTTTCATAACTCAATATCAAAAGAGAATTTTGTAATGGGAGCTAGAAGAAATACAGTAAATAAATATGCTGGATTTAAACAAGAAGCCCCATATGGTCAGAATCATTTAATACATGAAGCAGAGTTCTATTTAATGTATTTATTTGTTTGGTCTGATGTTTTATGGCCAAGTCAATCTCCCTCGCTGGTTCATGCAGCGGACTTGCCGAATATAGATTTATACTGTGATGAGTTTCCTTTTATTGAAGTCAATATAAAAGGTGATATGAAATTTCTTGTAAAAGGCGAAGAGAAATACCACTTAAAAAAGATATGTGATCTGCATGAATATAGAGATGATAATGGAGAATACAAATATTCTTTTGGTTGTATATATGATTCGGTTGAGGATTTAAACAATCACAATTTTTATTTTAGAGAAGTATCACCAGGAGATACCAGACTATATAAACCAAAAGATCAATTTGTAAGTAAACCATTTCATTTAAACTCGTTTAAGGAAGGACTTTCCAAGTTGCGCAAAATTTTCGCTCATATACCCACTTACATGATTTTTGATGATCATGATGTAACTGATGATTGGTTTGTAAATAAAGAATGGAGTCAAAGAGTTCTTGGAGATACTACTAATTCATCGGAACAGGGAAGAGAATTAGGCCGCTACATAGTGTCCAACGGAATGATGGGTTATGCTATTTTTCAAGGATGGGGCAATAAACCATTTGATTCTGATTTGACAGGGACTTCAAATACCAGTGGAGTTATAGAGAAAATCAGTGATTGGTATACTAATGTAGTTAAAATATCAAATTATACCGGAGGATTTGAATCTTTAAGAATACATCTTAAAGATGAATTGATCCCATCTATTGTAGATGATTATGATATTACGTATGATAATTCTGGTGGTCTCCGCTTAGATTCTTTAGTGAAATGGAGTTACTTTTTTGATTGTGGTTTATATAAAGTAATTGTATTAGATACTAGAACAAAAAGAGGATTTTTCCCACATAAGAATATTCCATCTTGTCTAATATCCTCAAGTGAATTACTTCACCAATTACCACTTTTGGACTCTTACGATGACAATGATTTTACAATTCTAATTTCCTCGGCTCCAGCAATAGGAATTGATGGGGTAGAGAAGTTGCAAAATTTTAAATATAGAAAAGAAATGGATACCATTGCCGCGTTAGATTATGAACCATGGTCTTCTCAGCCGATAGCTTGGGATGCTCTTTTTTATGGTCTTTCAACAGCTAAAAAAATCATTGCTTTATCAGGAGATGTACATTATGGATTTGCTCAATATGGTAGAATGTGGGATTCTTCTAGAGGCAAAGGTACCTATAGCTCTGAAGATAGAGTAACAACTGGAGTTTTGAACACTACAGGCAATCCAGATATCTCAATTACAAATAGAATTCTTGACATTATTCAGTTTGTAGCTAGTAGTTCCAAAAATTCGGATAATTTAATACATCAAAAAAAGAAAGGTCTTTCAAATGTGAAATTTCACATATCTTCAACCCGTTTAGCTCGGCTTGGTAACCTTTTGTCTAGTAGCTTAGCGATAATAGTGACAGATGTCAGAACGACTAATTACTCTATATATCGGCAACAAGGAGATGCTCAAGTATCACTTATTCAACCTCAACTGTATGATCCGAGTAATGACCAAGTAATTACCCAACATAGTAATTTTTTTAAGCCAAGGCTAATTAATCCTCAAAGCTCAGCTTCCCCAGCAGATGTCTTTAGGCTTAACTACTACCCAGCACGACAATATGCAATTTTCCCAATTATTGACAGTGGCGCACAGGATAAAAAGCTAAAAACAATAGTTGGTGTAAACAATATTGGTTTAATAGAATTTGATCCTTTTGATAGTGATAAACCAGTTCAAAGACTATTGTATTGTGTGGATGGAGTATCTGACACTCTTCAAAGAACAGAAACAAAATATGTAGCAGACCCAAGTCGATCTGACTTACAAATTCCTTATAGAGATGCATAAGAATTTACAAGAAAAAGTTATAAATGAACTGTTGGAGTTTATCAAACCAGTTAATTCTATTACAGCAGACGATCATAATATAATACAATATTTTAGGTCTCTAGGATGGGATAGTGATAAAATCTTTCAAGGAGGTTTTTTTGATTTAAACACTAGTGTTGATAACATAAATAGTGTGGTAGAAGAGATAAAAGCTTTACTTGAGGATCCTCCAGAATCAATAATTGATTTTATAAAATTGATTACTAAATCGAGTCAAACAGTTCAATCTTTAATTGATCTGGGAATTTCTATTGATCAAATAGTAAAAAGCACCAGTAATTCCCATTTATCTGGTGTGTCATATAATGATTTAAAAGATATACCAAGTGATATAATAGACGATTTAGCACTAATATATTTAGAAAAAAGGTCACCTAGAATGTTTGCTTTTCTAAAGTTGATAGGTGTAGTCCGTACTATTACAAAGTCAGGAGTTTATAACTCTGCTGGTGCATTAGTAAGGCAAGAGGTTGATTTGATGGTCTTTGCTTTTGACAAGATTCCAAACTTATTTTCTGATCCTTCTAACTATTTTCAAGAACTGTATGAGTTAGACTTTATCAATCAGACGACACTTGCAAATACCAGTGGAGGACTTATTGACAATTTAGCCCATTTCTTAAAATGGTTCTATGTTGATCCGATTAAAGGAGAAGAATATTTTCAAGATTCTATTTATTTAACACAAACAGAAAAAGAAGAAATTAAGTCTAGTATTATAATATCAACTGATATTGAGACGATACCAGAAAGTTTTAATGGTCTTATAACTATTGGAGCTTTGATACGTCTCCTATCTCAATTAGAACAAGGGCCAGGCCTACGCATAGAACCCTTTGGAGACATAGACATAGAAACCATCATCGGTGAATGGAAACTTGCATTAGAGGCTTCCGCAAGCCCAGGTGCTATTGATATTACTAAAAATGGGATAGAAGTCACTTTGCCTGATGGAGGTGGAAGTTTAACAGATTTTAAAATCGGACTGGATTTGACCAAATTAGGAGATCCTGATTTAGGTAATCAAGCACTACTCATTGGG
>CALGOB010000127.1 GCA_937958005.1 uncultured Cyclobacteriaceae bacterium | reverse complement strand
GATCAATAAGGATAACAAGGCTTTATTGGAAAAAGCAATTGGTGTTGAGAAGTTGACCCAGAGTTGGAAAGATCATTTCATTAAGCAACTGGAAAGCTTGTAACTTTTCCTTTACTGATCTCCCTACTCAAACTCAAACTGAATCTCAATTCTAATCTATAAAGTGTGAGCGGGAGTTTGAGGAAGAGTATCGAATTGGATAATGTATCAAATTGGATATACCTCCCTACTCAAACACAAACTGGAACTCAATTCTATTCTATAAAGTGTGAGCGGGAGTTTGAAGAAGAATATCGAATTGGATAATGTATCAAATTGGATAAAACTCCCTACTCAAACTCAAACTGGAACTCAATTCTAATCTACAAAGTGTGAGCGGGAGTTTGAAGAAGAGTATCGAGTTGGATAAAACCTCCCTACTAGAACCGAAACTCTACCCTCAATGCATCCGGTCTCCCCTAACCTCTATATTGGCAAGAATTTCAGCTTCTGCTTTTAGAAACTCTTTCCATCGGTTCATTACATAATGCTCGTCACCATACTCTTTGGCCAACTCAATGAAATTATGATAGTGACCTGCTTCTGACACCATTAGTTCATAGTAGAATTTACTCAATTCATCATCATCGATATTTTTCCACAGTAATTTAAATCGCTCACAACTTCTAGCTTCTATCAACGCGTTCATCAATAGTTTCTCTATTAACTGCTGATCGCGGCTTCCCCCTTTTACTAGGACTTTACTCAATTGGATGACATATTCATCTTTCCTTGGAAATCCCAACTGATAACCCCTCTTCTCAAGCTGTTCCAAAACTCTTTCAAAATGGCTCCATTCCTCAGCTACTACTGGCGCAAGTACCTCGACCATTTTACTTTTTTCAGGAAACTGAACAATAAGTGATATGCAACTCGAGGCTGCTTTTTGTTCACAATATGCATGATCTACCAAAATATCTTCTATCTGCATTTCTGCAATATTCACCCAGCGAGGATCTGTTGGTAACTCTAATCCCAAAACCGTTTTATTCTCAGCCATTTTATCTACTAATCAAAAAACAACCATTTCACACCAAAATCTATTACCTTTTGTTGCCCAGGGTAAAGGGGAGTAACTTGATATCCATCATCATTGGCTTGATTAAAATGATTCCATTTAAAAAATACCCGTACTTTATCTACTTTAAAATTCAAGAACAAATCAGCTAACAAATAACTATCTAATTCATTTTCTTCTACATTTTCATCAGTTAAAAAAAATTGTTGAGAACCAAAGGAATAATCATAGGCAAAATAAGCAGATCTAAAGAATATATCGGTTCCCAACTGTACTTGCAAACTATTGTTAAACAAGAACCCTTCCCAATATAGTTTCCCATAATAAACTAGTTGTGGGACCCTATATTTATCTGCATCACCTCCGCCCAATGCAGTAAATAATACTTCACTATCAAAAGCCAAAAACTCATTATTTTTCTTGCTTGTAACTTTTTTTATTCCGAAATCGAGTCCATAAGTACTGATGACTAAATTTTCGTCTGCTTGCTCAGGTATTGCTTCTGTATTAAAAAATACAAAATTACTTAATGTGGACAGTGCTACTTTTGGTTTTACTTTGATCCAATCAAAATCAAAATTCAGGTTTCCTTTTAATTCATTGCTAAAGGTAGATTCAAAATTATTCTGCCAAAAAAAGTGATTGCCAAAAAACCTCGTCTGCTGAATTGAAGGTTGATACCTCTTGGTAGTGTAAGAAGCATTGAAAAATTTATTTTTTATACTTCCTGAAACCAATAAGTCACCAGTCTGTAAAAACTCTGCTTTTCCATCAATGGAATTCTTCTCATTTAAATCATACCTTAAACTTCCTCCCACGTAAACTTCACCCGCATTTTGTTTATCTAAAAACCTAAAAGTTGCCAAGGCATCCCGCCTTCTTAAAAACGCTTTATAAAAACCCTTTGCGATATCTCCTTTGATTCCTAATTCGTTTTGAAAAGCCCTAAAAGAAAAGGCGTCATCAGTTGTCGTATTACTTAGTAAAAAATTTGCATAACTTTCACTATCGGCGTTATCTCCCAACTCATCAAAATAAGTTATGCGTTGCTTGCTATAATCAAGTTCATGATATAACTGCAAGGCTGTCCCCAGTCTATACTCATGATACAAGTGGATATTGTTGCGTAATTCAACTGCCTCTACATTCCTTAGTCTAATTGGCGCATCTTCAAAAGCAAATAATTCCGCAATAGTGCCACCTTCGGTGATATCAACTCCGCCGGTTTCACTTACCATATTATTGAACCTGTTTATATAAAATAAAGCTAGGTACTTCCCATCTTTACTTCTATAATTTCCTGTCGCATCTAAATTGGAGCCTACTGTATTTCTGTCTCCACTAGTGGCAGCGGGTCCTATTTGTTTATCAGTAGTAAAACGACGTAGCCCAAAACTAAAGTTGATATTGGGCCTTATATTTCTTGAAAAATCAAATTCTACAGTAGACCTGGCACCTCCCCCAAAACCAGCATTCAAATCAATAAAGGGGGATTTACTATTAAAAAATCTAAAATCAGTCTTCTTTCTTACATAAACATCATAGACATTAAAACCTGATCTCAACCCTATTACCTCTGGCGATTGATAATAAAAAGGCCTAGAGGCTGTACCATTGGCTCCTAAATATTGTGATTTTTTATGGCCTTTGTCCCAGGTGGTGAAATTCTCGTTATCATACAAGGTCGTATCAAGTATATTCTTTTTAAAAACATTGTCTTTCACCTCTTCCAACAACAAATAATGTAAGGTTGATGGGCCATATACAAGTTTAGTACTGTCATCTAATATTTGAGAATGTCCCTCAAACACCCAAAAACACAATAATAAAAATATAGAAAATTTCAGTTTACTCATCTTCATTCCCAGTCAACTCATATTTCCGAATAGACTGCCTTATTAACTGATCAAAATTGCTTTTATTATTCAAAAACTCTATTTCAATTGGTAAATAATAAAAAGGCAAATCTCTCAATTCCTCTTTAAATTCCCGCAACTTCACATAATCTTTTTCAGTTGAAACATAAATAACTTTGTTTTTAACTAAATCAGCCCTCATTTTAGCAATATCTCCAGCAGAATATCTGTAATGATCACCAAATTGATAGTGTTTCTTTACAACTCCAATGTTTTTCAAATATGTTTCAAAATCAGAGGCTCTCGCAATTCCGGAGATGAGTATCATCTCAAAATTATTTACAGAAGGTAATTTAGATTGATCATTGTAAGCAATCAAATCTCCATACTTTACCGTTGTGAAAAATAAAGGGGTCTGTTGGCCATCCAAATACTTATCAATCTCCCTTTTAACCTCTTCTTGATTCGTCTCTTCGGGGCATTTGGTAATCACAATGGCATCTGCTCTTTTTATTTCCTTTCTTGATTCCCTTAATCGCCCCATTGGTAAAATAAAATCCTTGTAAAATAACTGGTCATGCCGGGATAAAACGATATTTAAAGAAGGTTTAACAGTTCTGTGTTGATAGGCATCATCCATGAGAATAATTTCAGTTTCAGGGCTTTCCATTAATATATTAGGGATAGCCCAAGCACGTTCTTCTCCAACAAAAACGTCTGTATTTTCTTTAAACTTCAATAAATATTGATAGGGCTCATCGCCCACATCTTTTACTTTCATAGTAGCGAGATCCCCTTTCAAGAAGCCTCTGGTTTTTCTGCCATAACCTCTGGAAAGAGTTGCTACTTTGTATTCACTTTTTAGTAATTTAATGAGGTACTCCACCATTGGTGTTTTTCCGGTACCGCCCACTGTAAGGTTTCCCACTGAAATGACATTGGTCTGAAACTCAAAAGATTTATAATAACCCGTGTTATATAAGTGATTCCTTACCCGCATAACTGCGGCATAAATTAAGGTAAATGGAAATAAGAGCCATTTTAAAAAATTCATTTAACTAGTTTTGTCACCACAATATTAATTTAAGGTCGCCTACTCGTAACAGTAAAAATTGAAAGGCTGACAATTTTAAAGATTTTTATCTAACGAAACAGTTTTATGAAGATAAAAGAGATAACAAAAGTCTTAGAAAAGTGGGCTCCACCATCTTATCAAGAGTCATATGATAATTCTGGATTGATAGTAGGAGATCCTCAGACAATTTGTACGGGTTGCTTAATTACCCTAGACACCATAGAATCGGTAGTTGAAGAGGCCATTGAAAAAAAATGTAATTTGATCATCTCCCATCACCCAATCATATTTAGTGGTTTAAAAAAATTGAACGGAAAAAACTATGTGGAAAGGACTGTTCTGAAAGCGATCAAAAACGATATTGCCATTTATGCCATCCATACTAACTTAGACAATATCCATACAGGTGTCAATAAAAAAATAAGTGACCTAATTGGACTCCAAAACACAAAAATACTCTCTCCTAAAAAGGGTACATTAAAAAAACTTGTGACTTTTATTCCTCTAAGCTCAAAGGAAAAAGTATTAAATAAGCTTTTTGATGCTGGTGCTGGTAGAATTGGGAATTACGAGGAATGTAGCTATTCTTCTGACGGACATGGGACATTTAAACCCGTAGGAAGTGCGAATCCTTCTGTAGGTACTAAAAACGAAAGAGCTAATGTGGAAGAAGCGAGGATAGAGATTATGTTTCCAAGTCATTTGACAGCTCGGATAGTCGCAACACTTCAAGATAGTCACCCATATGAAGAAGTTGCTTATTACTTAACAGATTTACAGAATGTCAACCAAGAAGTAGGCGCTGGTATGGTTGGTGAGCTTCCAAAAGAAATCTCTCCTAATGACTTTTTACAAATAGTCAAAAATAATCTTATGGTAGGTTGTGTTAAACATACCGATTTTCATATAGATAAAATCAGCAAAGTAGCAGTTTGTGGTGGTTCTGGGAGTTTCTTACTCAATGCGGCCATTTCATCAGGAGCAGATCTATTTATTACTTCAGATTTTAAATATCATGAATTTTTTGATGCTGATAATCGCATTATTATTGCTGATATTGGACATTATGAAAGCGAAGCGTTCACAAAAGAACTTATTTTTAGTTTTTTAAAAGAAAATTTAACTAATATTGCACTTCTTTTATCTAGCATAAATACGAACCCTATTAATTATCTTTAGCTTAAATGGATAACTCGGTTGCAAAAAGGCTTGACGCCCTAACAAAATTACAAAATATAGATTCTGAACTTGACGAACTTAAAAAAGTAAGGGGAGCACTACCAGAAGAGGTGATGGACTTAGAGGACGAAGTTGCCGGATACCAAACAAGAATTGACAAGCAAAACAGTGACTTGTCTGATTTCGAAAAAAGCATTACTACTAACAAGACCAGCATTAAAGATGCTGAAAAGTTGATCAAGAAATATGAAGATCAGCAAATGAATGTTAGAAATAACAGAGAGTATGATGCAATAAGTAAGGAAACTGAATTACAACAGCTTGAAATTCAAATTCTTGAAAAGAGAATAAAAGAAGCGAAGGTAAAGATTGAATCTAAGCAAGAAGAAATAGAGAAGACGAAAGAAATTTTGTCAGAAAGAACAAAAGACCTAGAGTCTAAACGTGGTGAACTTAACACCATTAGTTCTGAGAGTGAAGGCGAAGAAGAAAAGCATCTTAAAGACAGAGAAAAAGCTGCTAAACATGTAGAAGAGCGTTTCTTAAAATCTTACGATAAGTTAAGGACTAACATGAGAAATGGCTTAGCTGTAGTGCAAGTCAAAAGGGGTGCATGTGGTGGATGTTTCAACGTAGTTCCTCCTCAAAAGCAAGCAGAAATCAGAGAACGTAAAAAAATAATTGTCTGTGAGCACTGTGGAAGAATTTTAGCAGACGTCGTTGATGAAATCATCGAAGAGCCTGTTAAAAAGACTAAGAGAAGAACAACAAAGACTAAGAAAAAAGCTTAATTGCTTATTCTTTTCTAAAAATATATGAAAGACTGTCCCAACAAGACAGTCTTTTTTTATGTCTGTCCCCCTCAATCAGTATCCTTGAAAATAAGTGACCCAAATAGAGTTTATAATTCTCAAAATATTCAAGAACCATCATCCTTGTTTCTAATACAGAATACACATTAGTTCAATAAATTATTTAAGTCTTCGTTGTCTTATACAATAGGCAAATCATTATTTATCCTGGATTATACATTAGAAATCGTTATGAGGTTATAAAGCTCAAAATTACAGACACTTATGTTAAAGAAGCATAGCTATGGTGATTTAACAAACCTGTGTTAAGTTGCTATAATGAAGAGACTTATAACCGGAATAGATTTTCTAATGCATCATTCGGGTTTAACATTTCTCTAAAATTTAAATCAATTATATGTTTTTCACTGATCAACAAACCAGACAAGACTTAGGCTTAATTAGCAAAAACGATCAACAAAGTATTTTTTCAATTTTTGACAAAACTGCTACAAAGGGAGGTCGAAGTTATTTAAAGGCTTTATTTAATTCTCCAATAAACAAGACCAAAGATCTATCAGAAAGGAGTGAATTAATTCAATTCTGGCAAAAAAAGGCAGAGCTCTTATCTATTGACAAACGACAAATTGATTTCATTGATCATTACCTTAATGTAAGCATAAGCATTAAAGGAACCACATTAGTACATTCCCTTAAATTCTTTCTAGAAGATAAATGGAGATCTTCTAACGATTACTACATCTTAAAAACCGGGATTGTCTTTATTCATCAATTTTTAATTCAAATGCAGGAGATCACTAAAATTAAATGTGATCCCATCACTGAAAAGGTTTCATTTCATTATTTAAATCATATTAAAGAAGTAATTGAAAATCCAGAGTTGACCAATTTTATAAATTCCTATCACATCAAGAAACTACCTTTAAATATTAGAAAGTACGATAATTTACTAAGGGGAAAGTTCAAAAAAAATCTGTTTATCCTATTAAACAACTTTTATGCTTTTGAAGCTTATAAAGCAGTTGGAATCACAGCAACAGAATTAAACCTTTGTCATCCTGAATTTCTTGAATCTGCCAATAACAAAATTCACTTAGAAGATTTGTTTCATTTGCTTATTGCAAGCCCAGTCAAAAATAACTTCATAATGGATGAAGCAAAAAATCTATGTTTTCTAACTGGCGCAAACATGTCAGGTAAATCCACGCTCTTAAAATCTTTAGGAATAGCTATCTATTTGGCACAAATAGGCTTTCCTATACCTGCCAAAACATTAAAAATCACTCCATTTGATGGCCTTTTCTCCACCATTAACTTATCTGACAACCTAACTTTAGGACACAGTCATTTTTATAGTGAAGTAATGAGGATTAAAGAAATTGCAGAACACATTGCAAAAGGCAAAAAACTCTTTATCATATTTGATGAATTGTTTCGTGGCACTAATGTAAAAGATGCATCAATTGGCACCAAAATGATCATTGAAGCCTTTGCTATTATGAAAAACAGCCTTTTCATCATTTCAACACATATACTGGATATAGCTGTAACTTTTGAAAACAATCCAAAAGTGTTTTTTAGGCACTTAAAATCAAGATTGCAAGACAATATTCCCACCTACAGTTATAAACTATCCAGTGGAGTAGCAGAAAGTAGTTTAGGGGTAGAAATTATAATAAATGAAAAAATCATCGAAATATTAAAAGCCCCAGCAATCGGTGAAATAAATACCAACAGAGAATAGCTAAATACTAAAACCGAATATTATCTCACTCCATTTTCCGGATATTTACCTGGGATAGTCCTAAAATAGGCTTTCATCCTTTCAAGGTCTGCTTCTTTTTCTGTGGTATAGATAGGGTCTTTAAATTCAATTACTTTTCTTTTATAATCAAAACCTACCATGACAATCGGAATACCTGCATTGTGGGCTATATGCCAAAATCCAGTTTTCCATTTTTTAGCATAAGAACGAGTACCTTCAGGAGTTACTGTTACTACTAGTTCTTTTTCGGGATCCGACTGTTTGATATAATCAACTACTTGATCAACTAAATTTGTTTTTTTTGTCCTATCTACCGGAATCCCACCCATAGCTTTAAAAAACCAACCGATTAATGGCAAATCAAACAATTCTTTCTTTCCCATGTATGCAGAATTGAGTTCAGCAATAGCCCTTCCTGCTACCCCTATTAAAAAATCTACATTCGAAGTATGTGGTGCTATGATGATCACGAATTTTTTAATACCACTTGGTTTTCCTCCTATCACTTTCCAACCAAATAGTCTAAGGACTATCGTAAAAAACCACTTCTTCATCTATAATTGTTTATTTGAGCATTTCCAATATGCTTGAATCTTTCTTGATTAACTTCTTTGTATAATCGTAACCTATCTGATAGATTTCCCTTACTTTCTTGACATCAAAAACACCAAACTGTTCCAATCCTTCTGGTTCAATATATAAGTGACACCTATGTTTACGAGCAGCTACATTTTGATTAATCGCTAAGTGGAGAGATCTCTCCATCAACATTTTCATATTGATGGATGCACTGGTCTCTCCTATCGGGTTACAGTGAACCCCCACAATCTTGTCACATATACCCAACAAAGGCTCAACAGGAAGGTTGTTCAAAATACCACCATCTATATAATATTGACCATCAATTTCTACGGGATCAAATACAACAGGGATACTACTTGAAGCCTGTATAACTTTTATCAATTCACCTTCATAGAAAAATCGAGTTTCAGCTTTAGAAATATTTGTGACTGCTATATGCAATGGTTTTTTAAGGCTTTCAAAAGTATCTTCAGGTAGATAAGTTTTAAATCCATCTATTGCTTTATCCAACTTGAGAAGACCCCTCCAACTGATTGCAGGTCTTACCATTTTATAGAGACTAGTTTTCTCTATAATTTCTAATATTTCATCAGTAGAATAACCATAACAATAAAAGGCACCAATTATAGAACCTGCACTAGCTCCACTTACCCGTGAAAATGTAAACCCATGCTCTTCCAGTGCTTTAATTACTCCTAAATGAGCTACTCCCCTAACTCCTCCACCAGATAGTGTGAGACCGATCTTCATTTTCTATTATATGATTAAGTGACAGTTAATTATAAACTCCCATATCAGCAAATTTATTGATCCTTGAGTCGATTCTCTCTTCAGGGGTCATTGCTAATAATTCTGTTAAATTTTCTTTAATTATGTTCTTGATCTTATTAGCTGCTTCTTCAAAATCAGCATGCGCACCACCTAAAGGTTCTGGTACAATACCATCGATCAATTTATTTCCCAGCATATCAGAAGAACTTAATTTTAAAGCTTCTGCAGCCTGTTCTTTATAGTCCCAGCTTCTCCACAATATAGATGAACATGACTCTGGTGAAATAACTGAATACCAAGTATTCTCCATCATCAATACACGGTCACCAATGGCAATCCCTAAAGCACCTCCTGATGCTCCTTCACCTATAACAATACAGATCACAGGTACTTTTAACATGAACATTTCCTTCAGGTTTCTAGCAATTGCTTCTCCTTGACCCCTCTCTTCAGCTTCTAAACCAGGGAAAGCGCCAGGTGTATCTATTAAGGTAACTATTGGCTTATTAAACTTTTCAGCCATTTTCATTAACCGCAATGCCTTTCTGTAGCCATCAGGATTAGCCATTCCAAAATTTCTCATTTGGCGCTGCTTGGTATTTCTTCCTTTTTGTTGACCAATAAACATAACTGATTGGCCATCTATACTTCCAAAGCCTCCAACCATCGCTTTGTCATCCTTGACCGCCCTATCTCCATGCAATTCTACAAAATCAGTTGTGATCTCATAAATATAGTCTAGAGTATATGGTCTTTCAGGATGTCTAGAAAGCTGGACTCTCTGCCATCTTGTTAAATTCTGGTGTGTTCTCGATCAAGCCACCAGCGTGCAATAGTTTATGAATGATCTTAAAACCTAGTGGTAAAGACATTCGAGGTTGATCCATATCTGGTAGGCTTATATGCGCAATCTCCTCTTGCCGAGCAATCTCGGCAATCTTGCCGCCACGGCTGATGCAGCTGAGT
>CALGOB010000126.1 GCA_937958005.1 uncultured Cyclobacteriaceae bacterium | reverse complement strand
CTACCGTGATAAACTCTATTAAACATTATTAAGGGGAAAAAATCTGTTAGGTCATCATTTCTATAGACGCAGTTGCCGAGTGTTTTTACTAGCGACTTTAGGGTATGAAAATAGATTGCGATAACCTTTATTCTTAAACCCGAATGATGCATTAGACTTTTAAGAGAAAATCATAAATGACTATTAGATAGTTGCTTAAATTCTGATTTGCAACGCAGACATAGTCTCCATTATGGTGAGTAGGAAATTAGGATTTAAGTGGCTAAATGACTGTTAGTTATGGTTTGCATCAAATTTCTATTGCATGCGATGTGTGCTTTAGTTTTTGAAACTAATTATGAGTTAAAAGAACATCAATTTTATAGGAAAAATGGTTCTACTCACTATAGGAGATCAACTTTACACTACGGAAATTAGAGTTTGCCTACTTCCGGATTAACAGACTTTAATGAGGAAATAAATATTTTCAAAGAACTCAATTCAGAGATTAAAAAAGAACTATTTTTGATTAAGTAAGTCTACTCACAAATAATGATAAAATGACTGAAGAAATTAAAACCAGAATACACGAGTTAGCTGTAAGGCAAATAGTTGCAGATTTTCAATCGATCAAAGAAAAGTGTATTGGAGAATCTATTTATGGGTTTGGGTTAGGGTTAGTAGAAGATATTACTGGTTTTTTCTCTGCGGCGAATACTGTAGAATCATTAAAAAGAAAGCTACTGGAAGAAGATGATAAAGATGATATCTCTTCATTTTGGTTAATTTCTGAATGGGGATATGAAGGAACAGATGACAATACATTGTATGAGTTTTTAGCCACTTTCATTTTTAACATAGAAGACGGCAAGTATGAATCTGCCGTGAAAGATTATGAAGAAGTATTAACCAATGCCTTAAAAACATGTGATGAACAAGGTGTATTTGGAAAAGGCCAAGAAAGAGAAAATATCATCGTTTATTTACATTATGCAGACGCTGCAAATGAAGATTTAGATGATATATCTTCAGAGCAAATAAATTCAACAGCTTCGCACCAATTGTTTAAGGAAAGATGGAATTCAGAAAAAGATAATTTAACCAAGGTTATTCAGAGGAAAATAGATGAATTATAGTAAAATATATTTTAAAACTTCGCTTTAATAAATGATTCCAAGATCATTAAAATAACCAAAGATGATTATGTACATTTTGAGGCAAAAGAATGAGGAGAGTTTGACATTAACAAATAAGATATTATTCCTAACACTGATTACATTATTTGCATCTTGTAATGTAGATCAATCTAACAAACAGAGTTTTGACGATCCTAATTGTCTATTTTTAGAAGACAGAGACATGAACATCACTGGAAATTTAACACTAGACTCTAAAGGAAACGCATTACTAGACTTCACAGATACAGTCTACAATGGCAAACTAAAAATTGTAAGTTCTAAATCGCTCTACAAAGATATTTATATGAATTATGATGCTTTCTTATCTATGAAAAGCACCAATGAGTCTGTATTTAAAGTTACAATCTATGGACATTACCTATCTCCTATAGATACAATTAACTGGTTAAATAAAAGAAGAAATTTTTACGTTCATAGTATATCATTTTAGGGCAAAAAACAATTTCATATAAGAACCAATGGATATTACCTATCAATATAAAGAACCATCAACTATAACAAAAGAAACAGACAAGAGTAATATTTTCTTATCGCATTACAATGAATCGCTCGAGGAAAAACAAAGTCCTTGTTTCTTCTGGGGAAAGCTACAAGAACCCTATGTAATAGCAAGAAGCTTACTCACTCTATCCAAAATTGTAGCTGCTAATTTTATGCCCATCAACAGTTCTTTACGTGATCCCGTGATTACCGTTGGAGGTGAAAAATTGCGGTTGGAGGCATTCTCTTCCTGTTGTAGTGTATATGGCAAAGTAGATATTTTACCAGAAGCCTTAGATGGAGAGTTTCTTCAACAAGGAACTACTAATGTAGATTTTAATACAGAAATGACTGCTGCATTAAGTAAAATAAATAAAAAAGAGCAAGTCTTTTTTTCGATTGGCAAAAAAGAATTTGTCATGCAAAAGGAAGATCAAAAAGTAGTAGAGAAGAAAGTAGCCTTACCTTTAAGGTGGATCAAAGGAATGGCTACCGTTCAGTTATTGAGTGCAGATATGCATGAAGTCGCTGTGTTAGATAAACTACAAATTCAGTTACTTTTTAGAGCTATTCCTAAAAGCGAAGCGAAGGACGATTACTATTTAAGCTTTAGAGGTAAAAAGCCTTTTTTATCTCCAATAAAAATAAAAGGAAGTATTTGTATTGGTGGAATACATCGCCTCCGATTGATAGAGAATTTACTCCCACTCGCTAGTAAACTGATCATTTATACAACCCAGCAAGAACAAGCAACAGCCTTTCAATTCGAATTAGCATCTGTTCGTTTTACAATTATCCTATCAAGAAGTTATTGGAGAGGTTTTTCAGGAGAAGGAAGTACTTTAGAAAACTTAACAGAAGACATCCCAGAAGAATGGATGCAAAAACTTAATACCTATGCACAAATACAAGAAGAGTTTACCCCAGAAGCTCCATTACTAAAAGAGCTTTCTTCTTATAATTTCATAAATGTAGCCACCCGTCTTTCGGCCATGGGATTATTAGGTTATGATCTGACCCATCAAGTTTATTATTACAGAAAACTACCCTTTAAAATAAGTAGAGTAGAAAGTCTAAATCCAAGGTATAAAAATGCTCTTTTACTGATAAAGAAAGGGAATTATGAATTAGTAAAGCACTCAGACGGAAAATTTGAAACACGGATAAAAGGCAGCGGTGTTTTTCACAAAGTCATTCTCACTTCAGAAAAAGCCTCCTGCACCTGTACTTGGTTTGCTACATACGGTACAGACAGAGGTGTATGCAAACACATATTGGCAACAAGGATATTAAAGAATAACACAGAAAAAGAATTAAAAGAACTATTAGAAGAATTAGAGTTATGAGTACTATTTGCAAAGAATATGACAGGCGCATACAGCAAGAAGAAGTAACAGGCACATGTGATTGGATAAAAGGGAAAGAATGGGAAGAAAGAAAAGTTCTTACAGAGCACATAGAGAATCTGTCAAAAGAAAACTATACGCCAAAACAAAGTTTAATTCTTCGGTTTGTACTTTACCTTCATACCAGTGTATTAAAAATTAAGGAGTTAGAAATAGATTTAAAAGCACTGGATGAAACAGATATCAGAGAGTTAATAAAATTTTATGATCTAGAAAAACCTGAGGCTAGATATCAAGAGATAAGAGCAGCTATCGCTTCTCCAGAAAACTATTTAACCAGAATTCCTTATCGTGTAATTAGAGAATTACATTCAAGAGGAAAAGTACCTTTTGATAGACAAATTTTCGCTGCCTGCTTAATTAGGTTTAATGTTTGGCATGGGGCAAGCTATTCTAAAGATTTAGATAAAGGAGTAAAAAACATTTTTCATTCAGTTTTCCCTAAAGATGAATTTACCATAGATATTCTGATGGCTGTTTTTGAAATGGAACTAGGAGTAGAAAGAGCTTTCTATTTAGATAGTAAATTTAACATAGGTGCTATCATTATAGAACTTGTAAATAGTGGACATATCACCAGGAACGTTATTCAACAAAAATTATTTGATGCGTTTAATAATCCTACTCTCAAACAAAATACACATGGGTGGGTAAAGAACATTTATAGAGACTTAGAATTTAGCCTTGCAGAAAACTTAGCTTGCCAAGAGCAGTTGATCCAACTTATGTACAATGACAGGAATTTACTGGTAAATTACGGCCTACAAGAGTTAAAGAAAATAGGTGGTGATCCCTCCTTCGACTGGCCTCTTTTTATCAGCTCTTTAGATGGTATCGTCTATGCCGAAAAGTTAGCAGGAGGATTAAAAACAGCCATTGGCATACTTCATAAAGGACTAAAAAAAGACAACAGCTTAGTAGAGTCATGCTGTATTAACTTGGCGCCTATCTTTTTACAAGAAGACAATAAAGTCCAAGAAATGGCAGCTCAAAAATGTTTTGCCTTTTTAACAGAACCCAATGAGGCAGTAAAAGAGGCGCTACTCCCGTTTTTGGATACCATGCATTCAGAAGTAAAATCTGCCTTACAAACTTTAATAGGAGAAGAAGAAATAGTTATTTCTTATGACACTTATCTACAAGAAGCATATTGCCCAAAGCCATGTAAAGACTTAGCTAGCATAAACTACATAGACAGTGAAGACGATTTTATCTTTCTTGTATCCAAAGTACTTAAAAGCAATGAAGCCTTAGACTACGAATTGTTTTTAGAAGCTATTACCCGTTATCATTCTTTAAAAGAAACACATTATAAAACTTTACAACCGGCATTAAAACAAGCAAAGAAAATAGCAGAGGAACAATATTTAGATATTACTGCACGTATCGGTGTTCATCATACTATAGTAGCTAAATTAATTTGCATGTGGCTTTCCAAAACCCCTTGTAATATAGAATCTGAAATAAATGAATGGAAAAAGAAAGTTAAAAAAGAGGTCAAATATGAATATACGGCCAACAGATGGTTTGCGATTTTTAATCAATTTAAACGAATAACTTACCTGATCAATCAACTAAACCAGAAAGAATTCCTTCCTCTTTTAAGCACTCCAACTCATAATAATTTTGAAATAGACCCAAATGTATTTTTTGAACGGCTTAATCTATACCAAGAAGCAAAAAAAGCGCCTGATGAAGATGATTTCTGTATGGCACTCTGTAGAATGAACAGTGCTTCTTCTTTTGACAAAATCCATTTAAGCAACAATACTGAACATGATAAAGTAATTACTTATTTATTAAATAAAGGCGAACCACTTAATCCAAAAAACATAAATAAACTTCCTTTAATCTGGCTTACAGCTTATGTAATTAAAAACCCTGATAATGCCATTAACACACTACTTTCTTTTCATAAAAACAAAGAATGGTGGAATACATCCACTAAATGGGATTGGAATATTTATAGAAGATATTCAGATGATAGAAAGTATAGTTGGGCTATGTTGGACTTTAATTTTAATATAGAAGAATTCAGGTCATTAAATAGCTTTAACCATAGTTACTTTGAACACTTTTTAACAAATGAAGAATTTATTATCGCAGATGCAGAACATTGGTTTTCCAGGAACGGCTCCTTGCAAGAGCCTCTTTACTTAAACCTCATCCTGCAAGTATTCAGATATTCGTCAGACTTGGAAGCCAACGAAACCAAGTCGATATTAGAAATAGTAAAATATAATGCTAAACATCCTAAACCATTAAAAAAAGCAGGTTATCTTTTTCTCACTTTAAGCCTATTCTGTGACAAAAAGACCATACGTGCAGGAGCGTTTGATTGGCTCTCATTGTTAATTGAGAATAAGTATTTAGACATCGACCAATTCACTAATAATACTGCTAGAATGGTAGCAGGTGAGGCAAATTCTACTCCAATGCCTAGAGTGACGGAGCAATTAGATCGCTTATTAGAAATGCAAGGCGTGTATATAGATGTTTTACATCAGGTTATTGAATCTTGTTTAGGTCAAATAGATTTAGTACATCTCCCAAAAGGGTTTAGTAAAATACTTCATCGTTATTTTGAAGTATTACAAATTATCAAAAACGAAATCCCACATCCTATCATTAGTAAATTAGAAGAGCTCTCCAATCTGAATTCAGTGAAAAAAGAAGCAAAAAAGCTATTGGCTTTGTAAGTCCCATGATTTTAAAAAATACCATGAACAACAATCAAACTAAAATACAAGAAAAATGGAATAATGGATTTGTCCTTGGTTATGATTGCCTCACGTTTGGAAATGGAGAAGTTGTCATAGGAAATTTCTATAGTACTTATGATCCTAATAACGGAGAAATAAAACAATACTGGTCACCTATATGTGATACCACATTGGATAAGATTCAAAAGTATAATGAGGATATCTGGACACCAGTAGAAGTTTTTCATGGATCATTTTCAAGTGTTATTTATGGCAAACAGACCTTTGTATTTGGAGATGGAAGCATGGGGAATGAAGGTTATATCGCTTCAACAACATTAAAAGGAGAACTAAATTGGTCTATGTTTTTCACATTCTCTAACCCTATACATAAAGCGGAAATTATAGAAGGAAAATTAATCTGTTATGGAGATACAGGAACAAAAATAACCATAGATCTCAATGAACTAACCAAGGTTAAAGTAGAACATTTAGCATAAAACGAAATGAAAACAATAGAAGAGCTAATTAACAATGCAGAACCAGGATGGGAACTGGTCTCTAAATGGATAAATGAGGCAACTAATGAAATTCAAGTTTTACCTAGAAATCAAGCAAAAGCACAACAAGCACTTTATCATACTCAAGTAACTACACGTTCGCCACTAGGATCTGTAGTTTACGAATCAGGAGGGCTTCTTGTAGATTATGGATGGTTAAGAATTTTAGGTTCTGGTCATGAAAAAATAAATAGATCATTACCAGACTGGAATAAGGGAAAAACAATTACAGAGTTTGGACAGCAAGCGTCATATATTTTAGTTGCTGACGATGTAATAGGTGGTTTCTTCGCCATTAATGGAGGTGAATTCGGAGAGAATGATCTAGGACAGATGTATTACTTCGCTCCAGACTGCCTAGAATGGGAAGCTATGGAAATGGGCTACTCAGAATTTATTTGGTGGGCATTTACTGGCGATTTAGACCAATTTTATGATGGGTTAAAATGGAATAATTGGCAAGAAGAAATCAAAAATTTAGAAGGAAATCAAGGTATGTCATTTGTTCCTTTTCTATGGACTAAATATCAAAACATCAACGACTTAAGTCGAAAACCAGTCCCTTTAGAAGAAATCTGGAATCTACAACTAGAGTTTAAGAAGCAATTATAAGACTTTATGGAAGAAAAAGAATTAGGAATTCAACTGATTAATTCTGTTTTAGAGTTTGCTTCTAAAATGAATGAACTAGAAAGGGATATTGTTGAAAAAGACGAAAAAAACCCAGAAAAAGACCACTTTAAAGAGTATAAAGATAAATATTTACCAATTTTTCATAAGTACTGCACCGATAAGAAACGTGCCTATGGTGGAAAAGCTGATTCATATGGAACTCCTACTCACTATGACGGAATAGAAAAGGCGATTGATCAGAAGGTAGTATTTAAGACCAAAAACAGAGCTGAGGTATACTTTAAAACTAATAATGATTTTGATGCAGAGTATTTATTTGTAGTACTGAGAAAAAATGAAACTTGGAAAGTTGACAATGTAAAATACAAATGGTTTGGAAGTGACAAGTGGAAACCAAAGATACTTTAGAAATCAGGCTCATTAGGTATCTAAAAACCATTAAGCATTAGGAACAAGATGAGAATTCACTGGATAGACCAATTTGAAAAAGGAAACATTGGGATGATGTCACGGCCAAGAGGAAACGAATGGTTAGAAGATGAGATCAAAAAATTAACTTTATTTGATGTCTCCATGGTAGTTTGTCTATTGGAAAGAACTGAAATTTCTGAACTTGAAATTGAATAAGAAGCCTTCTATTGTGACCAACACGGATTAGATTATATACATTCTTCTATAAAAGACAGAGGGTTACCAGAAAAACAGTCCTTTTTGAAACTCATTTCTGCACTCTATAAAAGAGTACTACAAGGAGAGAAAATAATCATACATTGCAGAATGGGAATTGGAAGAACTTCATTAGTTTCAGCAGGTGTTTTAATGGTTTCTGGAGCTAGCCCTGATACTGTATTTGATCTTTTAAGTGAAAAAAGAACCTTAAAAGTACCCGATACACCTAAACAGAAAGACTGGCTTCTTAGTATTAAGGATGATTTAATCATGATGAAATAAGATAAGAAACCTAATGAAATACTATCATACAGATGGGAAGAAACCAGGGGCGATCAATATGACCACTGGGGTTTTTCTATTTGGTATTTTGAAGTTGGTGAAGACCATTACATCAATAGACAAATTGTAATTTATGATCATAAAGATCATATTTTTAAATACTCACAGGAAAACCAAGAAGATGAATATGGAGGGCTTGGTTACGAAAAATTTAATTTATCAGAATTTGATGATAGTGAAGAATGCTCAAAATCAGAATTTGATAAACATTGGCATCATTAAATGAGAAGCATGACAACACCTAATAAAATAGATGAAATAAATACTGCGCTCAAACAAATAGAAGAAGCTTTACAAATCACAATTGAGGAAGAGAATGATGAAAAACAGCAAGAAAACTTCTATAAAAGTTATCATCATAGATTTATAGATAACCTAACACTGTCTAACCTTGAATTTCAAGATTTTGAGGACCTTACTCCAGTATTTAAATTAGTGACTAGCCTCAAATTGATTAACTGTACCGTAAATAATATAGCCTCCCTAGTCAATTTAGAATATGTCAATGACCTAATTCTCGAGAATGTAATACTGCCAAATATTTACCAACCAGATGCACAAATTGTAGATACTATTGGTATTCATTTTAGAACAGTAGAATATGGAGATTACTCATCCAAGTATTTTACTGCCTATTTCGAAAAACTTACAGTACCTTGGTTTCACAAAATGTAAGGTTCACCACCTTGATGAAGTAAACCTGCTTCCTAAGTTATATTCTTTAAGCTTTAGAGAGACTACCATTCATCAATCCCCTTCTGATCGACAACACCTTGCAGATCCCAACAGGAGATTTACCTTTTTGAATTTTAAAAACATGCAGATAGATCACTTTGATCCTTTTTTGCCTATTTCTAAAAGCGCAAAAATTGTAGAACTAGGTAATTGTGATTTAGGTAGTTTTCAAGGAATTAATCAATTCTCCAAATTAGAAACCATTCAAATAGATGCCTGTACCACTGTACAATCTCAAAAAATACCAGCAGATAAATCAAACTTGGCTTTTCAACTTAAGCACTGCATCATTTCAGAAGCAGATAAAGAAAAACCAAAAATCGTTTTCAACTTTCAAAAATTGGCAGGTATAGCACCTTACATAAAAAGTCTATCTTTTGATAACGATCTATTTTGTCATACAGAATTCCTTAAAAATTTCACACAGCTAGACCTCATCAGTTTTGATAAAGTTGACATTGACTTCACTCATTTTGTAACAGTAGGCCACCAAATAAAAGCAATATCAATAAATACTTGTATTCTTAAAAACACAACAAGCTTAGCTCATTTCACACAACTAGAAGAATTAGATATCACAGATGGATATAAGGATGGAGTAGAAATAAGACCATTAAAAAATTTACGGGAGCTCTTACCCTTACGACAACAACTAAAAAGATTAAGCACAACAGAAGAGGGTTTAAAAGGACTAGAGCTCATAAAAAGCTTTACCGCTTTAGAATCATTGAAACTTTATGATGTTTCAGAAAAAACGGCAGAACACGTCTTTTCATTACACAGCTTAAAAAGATTAAATATAGATATTGCCAATAAGAAAGAATGTTCTTTCAACTTAAAAAGCATTAAAAATATAGAATGGTTAGCAGTAACTAGTGATGAAAAAGTAGTATTAGAAGGTTTAGAAGACTTAGATCGTTTAGAACGGTTAGAGTTAGACAATGGACTCTGCCGTATGAAATACTTACATCACCTTAAAAATTTAAACTATTTTAAATGCAATCACTCAACTAATATTAATGAAGTAGGAAAGATCGAAACATTAAAAAGACTAGAGTTTGATGTAGATGACGGTTATGAAATTTATGGATTGGAACAATTCCCTAACTTAGAGATGCTCTCTCTACCTGGAAATGTGAATAAAATCACACTTGGAAAACTGGAAAAACTCAAAGTGCTGAACATGGAATTTGGTACTCCTGAAGGGATCGATTTTTTAACCCAATTACCCAACCTTGAAAAACTGGATCTAGGCTATAGAGGCCTTACCGAAATTCCAGATTTAAGTCAATTAACCAAACTAAAAATGCTGAGTCTAGCAGAAAATGGAGGTATAGAAAATATAGAAGGGTTAAAGTACTTAACAAGTTTAGAAGACTTGAACTTGTATGACAACAAAATTTCTGATATCCGTATTCTAAATACCCTACCTAACTTGAAAGAAGTAAACTTAGCAGGAAATACCCTAGATAAAAAAGCAGTGGATAAGCAGTTAGATCGTCCAGAAATAGCTGTCTTTTATGGATTACCTTCTGTTCCGTTCAGAGTATGGAGCGATGACTTTTTTGAATTATAAAACCTCTATAACCAGAATATGAAACTAAAGAAACTGCACGATATAAAATTTACTACTAAGGAGGCCATACATCAAGCAGTCTTATCTAAACCTAATGAAATTATTATTTTATTCCATTCTGGAGAGGTCATTAGGCACAACCTTGACACCAATCAACGAGAACATTTATTCTCTATAACAAAAACCAACTATTCAGGTGGAGATTTTGACCCTGGATCAGAAATATCAATCCATACTTTAGATGATATTATAGTGGTTACTAGCAGTTATAAAGAAAATGGCTATGTACATTATCCAGAAAAATATAAAAAATTAAGCCTACAAAGAGAAGATAATCATGCAAGCATCTCTAAGTACCCAATTGCGCTTTTTAAAAACAAAAACCTTGTCCCTCATCTTGTTTATGGTATTGCTTGGAACCATGTGCAAATCATGAACCTTGATACGCGACAAATACTAACTGCTAGCAAGTCACTGATAGAAGAAAATGCAGAAGAAGATCACATCGAATTCTATAAAACCCATGAAGAAACCAATAAACACCCATGGCCTAGTCCTTATGATTATTTTTATGGTGAATTAAAAATGTCTCCAGATCATAAACACTTCTTATGTGCAGGCTGGGTATGGGGTTCATACGATGCATACAATATTTATAAGGTAGATAATTTCATAAATAGTAACCGTATCAAAGAAATTAGCATAGGTGGTTGGCAGCATGATAATAGAGCGGTTTGTTGGATTGATAGTATAACAGTTGCTGTTGCCTATAGCCCATTAATGGAAGGTGATAATGGAGCAACCAAAGAAACTCCAAATGAACTTCATATTTACAAGCTGTCTAATAATGAAACAGTATTGGAACGTGAAATAAAAGTGGGAACGATTGACGTAGTTCACAGTACTATTCATTACTCAACACAACTAAATGCCTTTTTTCTGTATTCCAAAAACATAGGGGTTGTCATTATATCTTTCGCAGGCGAATTGCTCTATGAAAATAAAGAAATTGAAATCGATCAATATTTTCCTGATGGGAATCAGTTTTTAACAGTTACCGAAACTTCTATCACTGTTAGCCAAGTAATCAAATAATTCTTTTTGAAGAAGAAATATAGCATATCGTAATGAAATTCAATCGAAAAATAACCATAAGCCTATTCTCTTTTGTAAAACAGGGAAAATTTAATGTGCTAAAAACTGGTCAGATCAGAGGCTGGGTATTAGATAATTTTCCTAATCCAGATGGTTTTGAAGAGGGTGATAATTGGAGGAATGGAGAATTTGAAATATTTTCTTACGGTGACTTTGAACTTCATTTTTCTTACGATGTGCTATACTTGATTTTCGCAGACTATCAAGGAAAGATAGACGCTGGAGACTCTCTTCTATTTACTCAAAAATGGCTTTTTGAAAAAGATACTTCTGCGCTCAATTTGCCTTTTGTCATTAAAGGGCTCAAAAAAGAGAAGATCAGTTTTGAAATAGAAAAAAATAGCAAACTACATGCTATTACCTTACATTTAGAAAGTAAAGTAGCACTTCACTTTGAATCGGATGAGTCTGAAGAGTTATTAGATTACCTATTTGTAGCATTTTGGTTGTCTGATAAATCCTTACTGCAAAAGGGGTCAGCGGAAAGTAAAAATTAATTGTTACTTAGCCCATTTTTCTGACAACTAAATCAAAATGAGTTCTCTATTTATTTCCTTATATTTCTGTTAAATATTTATGCTAAAAAGTAAGAAATGGCTTATTCAATAAAGAAAGAAGACGTTATTAAATATGACCCACATGAATTAAAGAATTTCAAATTATTTACACATGAATGGATAGATAATTTGAATTTCACATTCAAGCCCAGTCACTTTCTTTCCAATGCAGAGGAATATATAACTGTAGCAGAAGAGTTGTTCAAAAATGCAGGATGGAAAGGAGATGGAGTAATAGAATTAATTTGGGTACCGCCATTTATCTTTTCTGAATGGTCAATGAACAATGACGCTTTAGGTATTGTAGTCTGGCATGTGAAGCAAGAGGAAGATGGTATCTCTTGGCTATTATCGCCACAAGCACTTCCATTTAACAAATAGTACACATGATCACAACAGGTTCTATATCAAGAGAAAAAGCCACTGGAATGTTCTCATTTCTTGCAGAACGTTACACTGGTAGAAGAAAGGCATTAAAAGAATATACACATACTTTCCCAGAGTTTGTTTTCTGGATTTACCCTAACGGAGACCTGTTCAATGCCAAAGAAGCTCATAAGAAAAACCTACCAAGAGGATATGAATACATTCTAAAAGATGAACCTAATTACGGTGGTTTTTTAAGAGGAAGGCTCGCTAGGCAATTTGATGATCAAATCATTGCAATATATTGTGAACCAGAGACTTTATTAAACAACAAAGAAAAAATGGAGCAATTTTTAATGGGGATTAATGATATTCCTGTACCTATTTATGAGGGTACCTTAGTAGTGTCTGATAATGGAGACATCTATGGTACAATAGAAGATATAGAAGAACGGCTAGAAAAACTTATATAGACATACCTAATGAGTGATTTAGTTTCATATTCAAAAGAAAATTTGGGAAAACTCAATATCCTGCAAGCAGTAAAGATGCGACCTGGAATGTACATTGGTTCTACCGATACAAATGGTTTTATAAACCTAGTGGAAAGTTTGTTTTTTGACCTCAAACCACTGAATGCTAGTCCTATTCAAGTGAAACTCAAATTATGTAAAAACGATAACTTCAAGATTTCTTTAAAAGGAGCTAATCTTGACCCGTTAACTGAGTTTCTTTTGCCTCCACCCAGTGAACCTCAAGCATGGACTAATAAATTCACTTTTGACTTGCGGTATTTTATGGCTTTCACTGACCACTCTACCATTAAAGTAAAGCGTGAAAAAGAAACTCATTATATTAATTCCAAAGGAATAGATTTTAAAATAAGAAATAGCAAAGAAAAGAATGATAAAGAACAATTATCTATTCAATTTAAGCTAGACAAAATCATTTTTAAAGATTTAGCATTAAATAAACAATTGATCCGAGAGACGTTCACTCAATTTGCTTTTCTTACTCCTAACCTTAAGATTTCATTGATCAATAACAGACAAGGGAATAAAACGAGAGAGGTTTATTATTTCCCGAAAGGCATCTCTGAGAAATTACAGCTGGAAATAGAGAAACAAACGACAACAAAACCGCTTTTTGTTTTTGATAAAAAGGCTCAAATAAACAACTACAATTATCACATCGCTTGTTGTTTTTTAGATAACTGGACAGCAAAAAAATATATCAAGACCTATGCAGACAGAACTCATTTATACATGGGCGGTTCACTAGAAGATGGAATTATAAAAGGCATAGAAAAAGCAATCAACGAGTCTATAAATAATGAAGTACCAATAGGTTCACACAAAATAAAAGAACGTTTAATTCTTTTAGCCCAAGTCACTGGGGATCACTTTTCATTTAAACATGCTATAAAAGCAGCTTTGGACATGCCTGAGCTAGAAAAAGAAATTTCTAATTACATGAAAACAACTTTATTGTCTGTATTGAAAGAAAGCATTAACTGGGAGAAAGAACTAAGCTAAATAATCTTAAAAAAAGACTAAGTAAGTAGGGTAAAAGCTTATTACGATGGTGCCAATCAAACGCCTGGAGATTATAAGGTTCTAGTAATGATTTGCTAGTACTTGACTTATCAGCCCCATTAGCACCAGCTACGATAAATAATTGAGGCTTATTATAATTTACCAGCTTCTGTAACCTGTGGGTCGTTTTGCTTAGACCTTTTCTGTTTAATCTCTTTTAAAGCTTTATTGATAGCTTTCTCTACCCTTTTCGCTTCTTTTACTACGTCTATTTGTATCCATAAGAGTTTGAAAGTTAATTAAGAGAATCAAAGTGAAGTTCCTCGCTCTCGCTTGTTACTCTCACTCTGATTAAAGTAGTCCCGACAGGACTTTTCAATATTTTGATAATCAGATTATTACAATAAAAGTATCAAACGATAGATAAAACTATTTTAAAGAAGTATTATGAACCACCAATGCCGCAACAATATCTGGCAGATATTCTTGGACCTGGATAGGTAAGTCTTTTTCAGTAGTCTTTACTTCTCCATTTTCAAATGCTGCAATCAGTTCAGTATCATGATCAAGTGATGTATCTAGGATGGTAAGCTGGTTAAAATATCTAAAATTCTCGTTAAAGTTTTTCAACCCAGAAAGAAACCTGTTTTCAATAGTAGGTTCACTCACAAAATGGCCCTTTTCTTTTTCAACTCTATATTTAACACGCTCTTTACAGGTTTTCACATCTGATACTAATAAGAAATACAAGTTTATCTCAAATCCTGCTTCTTGAAATTCTTCAGTGATCTTGAATAAAGAGCTAACATGGAAATTGGTTTCAAATGCAAAATCAGTTTGATTCTTTAAAGATTCATCAATTTTTTCCCTGAAAAAGCTGCTAGTAGAATGCCTGACTCCTTGCATGATGATAGGATCAAAACCAAACTTTGACCATCTATCGTAAAACGCCTCATCCCAGTCAAATGCTGTGAGGTCATAAGGCTCTAGTATTGATTTGCTAGTACTTGATTTACCTGCTCCATTGGCACCAGCTATGATGAATAGCCGTGGTTTATTATAACTCACCTGCTTCTAATACCTGTGGTAATGGTTTTAGGTTTTCTGTCTTAGACTTTCTCTCTTTGATCTCTTTTAGGGCTTTTTTAACTGCTCTCTCTGCCCTTTTCGCTTCTTTTACTACGTCCATATGTAAAGATACGAAAAATAGGCCAGAATGGGTTTGTAATACTTATTCTTGCAGAAGAGTATATGGGTGATTATGCTTATCAATTAAGAATTAATTCCACGAAATTGAGGGAGGATTAATCTCCACCTTTTTCTTTCAGAATTAATCTATATCTTTTATCTACTCATACTTATTCTATATAAAACTTATCATTTTGATACGAATTCACTTATAAATAATTAAATAAGTATCTTTACCATATGAAATTAGAAAATCAAAACGAAAATATTCCGCAAGTTGAATCAACTGAAATTGGTTATTCAGCTAAGGAATTTCGCAAGATGATTACTGATGCCAAGGCTAGCGGTTATAGCAAAGTAACTGCTGATGACATCAAAGTGAATGCCCGTAAACGGCATGGTTTAACCTCAAAGTAGTCGTTTTAGTACATGTCTGCACCTTATGAAATTTCCGATCTTGCCAGACAAGATTTAGGTGATATTTGGGATTTTATTTTTAGAAAGACCAAAAGCACAGATGTTGCTGATAATTTCATAGATTATATTTTTACCTTGCTGCAACTCGTAGCAGATTCTCCCAATATTGGTGTTTCTAAAGATCACTTGATCCAAGATTTAAGAAGATTTCCTTATCCTAGTCATTGATATTACATCTATTATACGCCCCTTCCTGATGGTGTTTACATCGAAAGAGTTTTAAGTGCTTATCGAAATCAAGAGAATTTAGAATTTGAATAAATTTTAATCAAATTTTAATTCTAAACTGATATACTGATAATGGAATACCGCATATACTCCTAAATAAACCTTTCCTCTGGGAAGGTTTTATTTAAATCAACCTATTCATCTTCATTGATTTTATTCATAATATTATTTGAATAGTCTTCTGGTTTGATGAACATATTGGTGTGCAAGTGCAAATACAAAATTGATTTACATAATTGTAATTTAGGATATGGAAAGTGTCTGAATTTTATGATGAGTCCCTTACGAGTTGCAGCAGTGTAATTGAATATAAAATAAAATCTCCCTGTTTAAAGTCTTTACGTAAATGATCTAGTCCTTTCCATTCCTTTTTACAATGACTACACACAACATTCATAATGAATTGTTAGATACAAAAAGAGGCACTTAATAAAGGTTGACTTTCCAACATACACCGAGGCGAAGTTGAATCCTTCAATTAAGTACCTCTTATTCTATATGTTGGAAAGTCAATGATATGTTATCATGATTTTACATAAGATTTCAATTCTTTCTGGAAAACTATTTTCAATTGAATTTTGATTGAAATGTTACGAGTGCTTTGCAGTGCAAGTATGCAACACTCCGGAAAAGAATCGAAAAATCGATTATTTACCTCCGCATTGCAACTTGTTAGGGAGATGCCCTAAGACCCCTTTTGTATGAAATATTACTATTTGCAATTTTTTACTTTTGATTATTTTTACATAATCGTTTTGCGTTATATGACATATTGAAAAAAAAATATATTTCATCAAGCCTTTAAACACAAAAAAACATCCTATGTTCAAAATAAAAGAGAGCAAATTATTACAGATTATTGTAATCTATTTGAGGTATCTAATCGGTGGTACATTCGTGTTTGCAAGCATTATAAAAATTAAAGGAAATCGCTTCACTGCTATTAGCGGAGAAGATATGCCTATTTATTCTGCGTGGCACTTTTTCGAAACACTATATCAATCAGGAATTTACTGGCAATTTATCGGTATTACTCAACTAATTGCTGGATTCTTATTGATGACACAGCGATATTCGAAATTAGGATTGGACTGTCTATTTACCTGTAATCACCAACATTTTCGTCATTACAATATCCTATGAGTTTGGATATACTTTTATCATCACTGGTCTTATGTTAATTGGAAGTGTATTACTTCTATTTTGGGAATGGGATCAGCTTAGAATTATAATTAATCTAGAACCTTTAATTAAAAATAACAGGAATAGTGTCGAAAAATGGTAATTTGGCAATATATAGGTTTTACTATCTTTTTATTTACATTTTTCTATCGTCTAATTATTGATTCTTACAATTTATTTCTATGGATATGTGTTTGCTTCTGTTTAGGGATTGTTGGACTTATAATTGGAATGAACCAACCCCGACCCAAGGGTACGGGGTATCTATGGGCAATAATTTAATGATCGACTCAAGAGTCGGGGAATTAATATCCCTTAGGGATTAAAAAAACATAGAAATAAAATATCGGAAGGTAAAACTTAACTCTATAAGTCTTTTTTGATAAAGCTATATAATATGTAGTTTATACTTCCTACTAAGAATATAGAAAACAATACATCGCTAATATAATGTAGGTTTAACATGACCCTACTTAATGCAACAGACGTAATTATAGCAAGAATGTAGATACTTGCTTTTCTATATTGAAACAATATAGGGAATAATACCGATGCAATTACACCAGTATGGAGTGAGGGAAAAGAATCCGTATTTTCTATAAAATTACTATTAAAAGTAAATCCATAAAATCCTTCATCCAACAATATCGGTCTATAACGGGGCACCCATCTTTTCATTAGTTGAATGATAACTGTTGATGTCAAATAACTATATATTATCATTAGCACTAAAGCAGGTTTAATTTTCATTTTGAAAACATAGCGACCGAGAAAAAAACCTACCATTATTAATCCTAAAATAAAGTAGGAAATAATAGTGTCACCTAATTGCGTAACTGATAGCCAAATCAGACTATTTTCATAATTTGCACCAATGATCTTACTTAAAGATTGATCCAACAAAAAATAGGAGATTATTGCAAAAAAGAATATTGATGACAATCCAATAAGTATAGCTTTATTACTTAAATTTTTCATTTTGAAAGTGTTAATACACTAGGTACATTTTTAGGGTTAAGAATTCTTAATAACTGAAAACATATGCCAGACAAGCCTGTCATTAGTTCTGGTCCTAGCAATTGAGGATGTCTGTTAGACAATAGATCATTATGAATCGAATCAATCATATTATCAATGAATGATTCATAATAAAGTTCTTTATTGATTACACCAATCTCCATGCCTGACAATACTAATTCAATATTTCCTGACATTCCATGACAAAGGCAATAACTATTTCTTTCTTGTGATTTTTCTAATCCATTGATGGCATTTTTATAATCATTCAAGTATTCATCTGCTTTTGATGATTCCCATAATTTTAATCTCCCTAAACCTATTCCTGGAGCTCCATGACACCAAGCAGACACAAACCTTTTACCCTCTGCTGTGGAATCATCATATCTAAAATCAGGCCAGTTATGATAAGTTTCATCAAAAAACTTGTTTTCAGATTTAATGAGATTCTCAATAATTTTTATGTAATTTTTATCTGGTTTAATTTCATTTGCTATGCTAAAGGCATGTGCATAACCAGCATTACCATGAGAGTAACCTAATAACATTTCTTTTCCCCACTGAGGTAAATTATTTGTGATTTTCACTTTTGTTAGTAAGTTGTTTGCTGCTAGAATGATAATATTTTTTGCTTTTTCAGAAAATTCTTTTGAGTCAACTAAACTATTCAAAGCTAGTATTAAACCAGCATTACCACCAATTACATCATGAGTCAAATCTTTTTCGATTACTTCTGGCATAGAATTGTAACCGAAAACTGTGCATTGTTATTTACCGATTACACCAAGTCAGTAATCTTTAAATTGTGGTTAATAAAATTAACTAACTAATAATTTTTATGAAGATGAAAAAGAGAATAATAATTGTATGCGTATTTATTTTATTGGGTCTAACCTTTTCTTGTGAAGATAATACATTGGAAGAACTGGATAAACATGAAATTATGGAAGTAGAAAGCGCTGGTGATGGTGAAGATGAAGTAATTCACAAACCAGAGAAATGTGAATGTAATGATTGATTAATTATCAAATGATATGAGATGATAAAAAAGGACTATTAAAAGACTAGATAGTCCTTTTTTTTTGTGCGATCAAAAACAAAAAAACAATATATTACCAGTCACTTTTACAAACAAACTAATTCGTAATACATTGAAAAAGATCATCATTTTTTATTATCTCTATCTATGTTCTTTTGTTGCTCTATCCCAAAATTTAGATGATGCGTACTCATTACTGGGTAAAGAAAATTATGACTCTGCTATATTAGTGAGTCGCCTTGTTTCTGAAAAAACTTCAAATACGAATACAAAAGGGGATGCATTGTATCTCATTGCCTATTGTTACCAAGTATCACATGACTACTCGGAAGCAGTAAATTATTATTTACAAGCAGAAAAATCTTATACTATAGATAAATGCAAAGCCAGAGCCAACGGTAATATTGGTGCTATTTACAGAAACACAGGCTTGTATAAAGAAGCTATAGACCATCAAACACAAGCAATTAAATTATGGGCTAATGAAGTTTCAAAAGGCAACAGCTTAATTGATAGAGCCATTGCATATAAACATAAAGCTCTACATGACCTAGCAATTGTGGATGGGTTAGAGGCTCTTAGAATTGGTTATATTAATAACAATGAAAAGCTTCAAATTAGGGCATTGAATCAACTAGGTTTAATCCAGAAAGATATAGAAGACTTTGGAGAAGCTACTGTCTATTTTAAAAAAGCTAATACCTTAGATTTAAACAAAAAGGCTTACCTCAATCTAGGAAAGGTATACGAGTTAAAAAAAGATACTGCAACGGCTATAGATTATTACGGTAAAACA
Organism: uncultured Cyclobacteriaceae bacterium; assembly: GCA_937958005.1. Classification (GTDB taxonomy): domain Bacteria; phylum Bacteroidota; class Bacteroidia; order Cytophagales; family Cyclobacteriaceae; genus JANSWY01. The sequence continues at coordinate 16,298 of CALGOB010000126.1, read as the reverse complement.
CTAGCATCAACTAAAAATATAGAATACAGATTTAAAGCATATCAGAACTTAGGAGAGATCTATCTTTCTAGAGGCTTGTACAAGTTAGCTATTTCGCATTTAAGTAAAGCATTAGAAATTTTCCCCAAATTACAGTTTCAAGAAGTGGAGGATATTGATGTATATAAAACCCTTGCATCTTGTTATAAAATGCAAAATAAGTTACAAGCAACACCTATTTTAATGGAAGGATATGATCTTCAAACTAAATTATTAATGGAACGTGAAAAACTTATTAATAAATACAAAAAAGAATCCATATTAAAGGCTAAGCAAGATTTTCAAAACGAGCTAGTAAAAAATGAAGAACATAAAAGGCAAAACTTAATTCTCTATTTTGTAATAGCTTTTGTGCTAATTCTATTAATCACCATACTAGTGATTAATATTATACACAAGAAGAAAAGAAAAAAAGAAGAAAAAACAGCTATCAAATATAAAAAAGCACTGAAAGAAGTTTCAGAAAAATTAAAGTCAATCTGAATTACTCAGTAAATCATCAACCTTTTTACTAAGGCTAGTTAATTCTACAAGACGTTCATTTATTTTTGTATAATGGGAATAAAAGCTTACAATCATTCTTTTGATTCTATTTGCTAATTCTTCGTTATTCGCCCCTTTACATCTTGCTAAATCATCCACTAAATCGTAAATCTGAATAATATCTGGGACAGTACTATGACTGGTGCTATTTACTATTTCTTTCTGGTTAGATAACATATCTCCCAACCCCTGTAATAACCACTTAGCATTTAGGCTTGGATATGCATTAAGAATATTGATTAACGTTTCATCTTTTAAGTTTGAATTCCTTTTAATTGCTATCTGTATGGCGTTTGTAGATGCTCCTATTTTATTTTCAAAAGCACTAATTGAAGCCCCTAAATATTTTATAAAAATGCTAACTCTCTCTATAGGTTTCATGTGCTAGGTAAAAAAATAATCAATTTGTTTGTGAAATATTAATGAATATTGTTGGTGTTTAATACTGTAGTATTTATAATTGCTGCATTACAAACAAATATGATTAAAATCAAACATATAGCAAAGTAGGACTACTTTATCCTACTCTCGAATTATAAATTATAGATGTTTATTAATCATTTTTAAAAACAGTGTCTAAAAGTAGATACTCAATTTTTGCAGAGTGTAATTTATCTAGTTTTCATAATTATAGTTAGTTAATTAAAGCAATCTACTCAACCAGTTTTATATAATCAGTTGATTAGATAGCAGGGAGGCTTCTTAAGGTCTCCCTAAAAAATTACCCCCATGTCAATCGGGTTTTAGTGAGGTGTTGTGAGACGCGAAAACTCATATTAACACCTCACTTTAAAGATGCTAAATAGGTTAGCGAATATATTGAATAGGTTACTTATATGGTTATTAGAGACCTTCCTACATGGTGATCTAGGTCAATAAGTGTGTGGCAGTTTGAAAGCTGACCAAAAGAGTATGCTGTCTGGCATACTCTTTACTTTTAAATGAATAATTAATTATGCAAGATTTCAATTCAGAACGATTTAAGATTCTTATAGAAGAAAGTGCCAATGGTAGGATAATACTCCAAGTAGAAACTTCTGAAGAACTCACGGAACGCAGTATCTATATCACTTTAGTAACAGCCTTTCAAGAATTAAAACAAAGAGATCCTCAAATATTAAATAATATCCTCTTTGCTTCTTTGGCAATTTTAGAAAGTGATAAAATAGTAATGGATGGATTATTTAAAGCACTTTTCACAGTACAATTACCGAGTAAATGAACCAACCCCGACCCAAGGGTACGGGGTATCTATGGGCAATAATTTAATGATCGACTCAAGAGTCGGGGCGCCCGGCTAGGGGAATTAATATCCCTTAGGGATTAAATATATGGAGAAGAATACGTCCCGAAAACTCCTAACCAAGGTAGGGTATTTATTATTTTTAAAAATTACGTGATATGAAAAACTACGTTTACTACGGATTACTATCCGTATTCTTGATAAACTATTCTTGTTCAGAACAAGAGTCAATTATTGAGGAATCAATTGACACATCTATTTCAGAGGTAGATGAAAAAACAATATCCTTTTCTAACAGGGAAGATTTTGAAATACTATTTAGTGAGCCAGATTATATAAATCAGAAAACGGAAGGGCTAATAAATTTCACTTCATTAATGTCTCTCATGCCTAGTGAAGATGAAAATATTCCTAATGCGAGAAGTACAAGCAATCCTAGTGATTCTATTTATGAAGACTATGGGATAATTACAGAGATTTTAAACGAAGATAAAATTGTAAAGATAGGAGACCATTTAATAAAGGTTGACTTGCACACAGAAAGAGTACTTGTTTTACCTTATGAATTTGCTAATGAATATGCTGACTTGGTTAATAATAATACTAATAACGAGCATATTATAGTATTTAGCACCGATGATGAAGTTCTTTCTTTGCTAGAAGGAAATTCTTCTGGCACTATTAATGGTAGAACAGAGATAGCTTGTGGTACCCCAGATGATCCAGTGGCAGATACTGAACGAGCTAGTTCAGAAAGGACTGCTTCTAACAGAAGAAGGAGAAGATTAACCGCAAAATTAGTCTATCAAAGATCAGGAATAGCTTTTAGAGTATTAGCGAAAGGAAGAGTTCAAAAAAGATCATTGAGAACATGGTTTAGGGAAAGAAGGAACTCTCCAGAATTAAGGTTTTCTGCTTTAATTGACGTAAGATGCCAGGAAAATAACATCATTCTTAATAACAGGTTGTTTGTGGGTGACAACGATGGAATAGTAACTCACGTAGCTTACAGTGGGTCTAGAAGACTAGAATCTTATTTTGCTACTGCAACCTTTAGGTCTATATACGGAAACATAGGAGATGTATCTGGAGTTGGTCAATTTGATGGTTTATTAATTGATGGTTAGTGATATATAATGATAGAAATAGGTCACCATTGACCTATTTCTTTTTTTTTATTTAAAAATAAATTAATGAACTTAGAGTTATAGAGAGACAACTAATTTAACCTACGCTAAAAGATGATTAGATATTTTTTCTTTTTCTTTTTTCTTTCTCATTTTTCTACTGCACAGACATTATATCTTAGACCCCAACTAGGAAAGGAATCCCAATTTTCAGCATTTGTAGATAGAGGAACTAAACCGAGACATATTTCAAAAGTACCTTCTAGTGGTCTTACAGGTGGCATCGCCTTTATGCTTGATGTTAATAAGTGGTTATTTGAAGTGAATTTATATAATGGAGATGCAGGGACTGGTGCTTCATATAAAGTAAAGAGTGATTCATCTGACTCTGAAAGGTCAGGCTCTAGTAAATGGTCTAGTTATGAAAACAGATTATCTCTTAATGTATCCAAGCCAGTTAAAAGAATTACCATATATAGAAAGAAATATAATTCTATAGATAAACTTTTAAGATCAGAGAACAAACCTATAAGAACTAATTTTGACATTAATCTATTGGCAGGTTTAGCATTTGCTAGATTTCCTCAAAGAAACCGAGTAAACAACATCAATAATAGAGGTTTTAATGTAAGTATTAATACAGGTAATAATCTGGATAATATAGCAGATGTAAGTTTAGTAGAAACATCATTAATAAGAAAAAATGGTATTAGACTGGAACTAGGGTCATACATTCAATTCTACAATAATAATGGGGATAAAAGATTAAGGTTAGGCTTTTTATATGGATTAGGTTTAGCAGCCAGAAGGGTCTTTGTATGGGAGACTAGAATAAATAACGTTGTGTTCCCTAATTTCAAAACAGTCACTAGAGGAACAACTTTCTCCGCTTATATTTCCTACCCCATCAAGCTAAAAACTTTTAATAAGAAGGACAAAGCCTGATCCTTTTTGCACTCTTTATGTTTTTTTCTTCATTTCAATGACCAAATTAGGAAGTAAATCTTTATTAGAGAGTTGTATATAATTGGGTTATCAATGCTTATTCGATATAATTAGGTTGATTGTCAGTATGAGTAAAGAGAAACAGTGTGAAAAGAGTCCTTCAATACTCAATCCTCACACTGTTTAATGTAGCGGGAGAAGACGAATTCTCGAACCTTTTAGAGCAGGATTTAGAGTTAATTTCTGAGGTTATTTATCGGATTGAAGAGGAGGAAAAGGAGGAATAAAAAGAAATCTCTAGATCAAATACTTTAACCAAACTAGTAGTTATAGAATCATATATGTATGCTGGGTTTAAGTTAGAAACTTACCTGATCTTTATACCTTTGAACTACTATAAATTTAAAAATAGATGAAAAATAGAACGATTGTACTTTTTTTAGATTGATTTCAGCATTTAAATTACAAGTATATGAATTAAACAGAATCACTAAAAAACCCTCAGAATAAAATAGGCTGGGGATAATTTGGGATTTCTTCCTATTTTTGAGAAAATGATAGAACAAAAGCTAAAAGATAATAATGTAAAACCAACAGCAGTACGAATAAACGTAATATCTGTTTTAATGGATTCTGCAACAGCATTAAGTGCAAAGGAACTCGAAAATCGTTTGGACATAGTTGATAAAGTAACCCTTTATAGAACACTTAAAACTTTCGAAGAGAAAAAGCTGATACACACCATTCAAGATGGTACAAATGAATTAAAATATGCTCTTTGTGAAGAGGGCTGTGAATGTGCACCACAAGACCAACATATTCATTTTCATTGTGTGAATTGTAATGAAACATATTGTTTTATGCAATCGAAAATTCCAAACACACAAATTCCTGCTGGTTTTAAAGCTGCTAGTGCAAGCATGGTTTACAAGGGAATCTGTCCTAATTGCCTGTAACTTTGCAATTCATTTGCATTGCTTTCTTATTACTTTTACCTTGTTGAAAGTAGTAGCAATTATATTGTCTTTTTATGTAGCAGGTCTAACATTTGTCCCTTGCTCCCACTTAGGGCATGAAGATGTCAACAATTATTCCTTAGTGGAATTATCTCATGAACACTCAGGAGATTGTGAGGATGATAATTGTTCCCCTTTCTGTATCTGTTCTTGCTGTCATATTCACCTTTTATTGACTCTAAAATCAACAATAAACACCCAAGAGTTAGATCAATTTAGTTCTGAGGCACATAACTTTTACAATGATGTCTTATCCAAGCCATATTACAGCACACTATTTCATCCTCCGATAGGTAAATTATCCCCTCTATAGGACAAATATGTCCATTCATTTCTATTTACATTAATTCAATTGCAAGTCGAAAGTTCTCGATTTAGCAAAGCATTTGTTATGATTAATAAGATTATCTCTTTTTCAATAAAGAATAAGCTCATCATAGGTATAATGATGGTAGCTTGGATTGGTCTTGGAGTATATTCCATGAAAGAAGTACCAATAGATGCAGTTCCTGACATCACTAATAATCAGGTTCAAATTATTACAGTCTCTCCCAATTTAGGAACAGAAGATATAGAGCAATTTGTTACCTATCCAGTAGAGCTAGCTATGGCAAATCTGCCCGAAGTAACTGAATTACGCTCTATTTCAAGATTTGGTTTATCCGTTGTAACGGTTGTTTTCAAAGACAAAGCTGGAACATACTTACCTCGACAGCTTGTAGGAGAAAAATTAAACGAGATAAAATCCCAAATACCAAAACAGTTTGGTGAGCCATTCATGGGACCTATTTCAACAGGCTTAGGTGAAATCTATCAATATACGCTTGAAGTAGCTCCTGAATCCAAATCAAAATATACACTAGCTGATTTGAGAGAAATTCAAGATTGGATTGTAAAACGCCAAATGGCAATGCTAGAAGGCGTTGTAGAAGTTAATAGTATTGGTGGCAATAATAAACAATATGAAATAGCCATAGACCCTAAGAAACTCAATAGTATGGGGGTTTCTATGTATGAAATATTTCATGCACTTGAAGTAAACAATAGTAATACAGGTGGAGCATACATAGTCAAAGACCACATGGCTAATTTTATAAGAGGTGAAGGGTTAGTACATTCAATTGAGGATATACAAAAAATAGTAGTCAAGACTGAAAACAACACTCCTGTCTTGATAAGAGATATTGCAACGGTAAGAATTGGTAAAGGGATTAGGTATGGTGCATTGACCAAGGATGGCAAAGGTGAAGCTGTTGGAGGAATGGTTATGTTGCTGAAAGATGGAAATTCAAATGATGTCATCAAAAGAATAAAAGAAAGAGTTGTTGAAATTCAGAAATCTCTTCCCGAAGGAGTTACAATAGAACCGTTTCTTGACAGGTCGGATTTAATAGCTAAAACAATAGGCACAGTAAGAAATAACTTACTGGAAGGAGGACTAATTGTTATTTTTATACTAGTCATTTTCTTAGGAAATTTCAGAGGGGGGCTTATTGTTGCTTCTACCATTCCACTTTCTCTACTTTTTGCATTCATCATGATGAACATATTTGGGGTATGGTCAAACTTGATGAGTTTGGGAGCTATTGACTTTGGAATCATAGTAGATGGTGCTGTAATCATTGTGGAGAGCGTAGTTTTCATGATTCATAACAGAGTGAAGAATAACTCATCTCAAACGTTAAGTGCTTCTGATTTAGATGATATTTCGTTTAAATCATCAAGTAAAATGATGAATGCCGCCTTTTTCGGGCAGTTAATCATTCTAATCGTCTTCCTTCCTATACTCGCCCTCACAGGAGTAGAAGGCAAGATGTTTACTCCAATGGCTCTCACATTCAGCTTTGCGGTAATAGGTGCAATGATTCTCTGTTTAACTTATGTTCCTATGGCTTCAGCTTTATTTATGAATAAAAAGGTAAGCACTAAAGAAGGGATAGGTGACAAGTTTATCAATAAGCTGACCAAGTGGTATGAACCTATACTAATTTGGGTATTAGAAAAGCGAGTATTCATTCTGTCTATTTCGGTGGCGTTCTTAGTCATTTCTGGAGTTCTTTTTTTAAGAATGGGTGGTGAGTTTATTCCTCAGCTAGATGAAGGTGATATAGCTTTTCATGCCCTTTTAAAGCCAGGGAGTTCATTAGAAGAAATGACTGCCACATCTACAAAAGCAGAGAAGTTATTACTAAAGAATTACCCACAGGTAAAACATGTGGTTAGCCGAATAGGTGTTGCCGAAATTCCTACGGACCCTATGCCTATGGATATAGCAGATATATACGTGATTCTAAAACCTGAAAATGAATGGAAATCCGACATCTCTAAACAAGAGTTAATAGAATCTATGAAAAAGGATTTATCCGTTTTTGTGGGAGTCAATTATGAATTTACACAACCCATTGAAATGCGTTTCAATGAATTATTAACAGGAGTGAGAGAAGATGTAGCCATTAAAATTTATGGCGATAACCTCGATATTTTATCTCATAAAGCAGATGATATTCAGAGACTTATTGCAAAAATAGATGGTATTGGCGATATGAGAGCAGAAGCAATAAAAGGATTACCTCAGATGATCATTCACTACAATCGGGACAAAATAGCACAGTATGGATTGAATATTGAAGATTTAAACAAGACTATTAGTACTGCCTTCAGTGGCGAAAGTGCAGGTGTCGTTTTCGAGAATGAGAGAAGGTTTGATATTATGGTCAGACTTCATCCGGAGTACCGAAAAAGTATCAAGGACATAAAGAATCTATTTGTCTCGCTTCCTTATGGTGGTCAAATACCTTTCAGTGAAGTTGCCACAATTAATTATAAATCGGGACCTATGCAGATATCAAGAGAGGGTACGAATAGAAGAATTTATGTTGGGATAAATGTGAGAGGTAGAGACATTGAATCCTTAATAGAGGAGATTCAAGGCGTTTTAGATGAAAAACTAGACCTACCATCAGGATATTATATTCGATATGGAGGAGCTTTTGAAAACCTTCAGAAGGCAAAAGAACGACTTACAATTGTTGTTCCTGTAGCATTAGCATTGATTTTTGTTCTGTTATTCTTTGCCTTAAAATCATTTTCTCAATCTGTGATGATTTATGCTTCCATTCCTCTTTCTGCTATCGGAGGTGTCTTTGCTTTGTGGTTGAGGGATATGCCTTTTAGTATCTCAGCTGGAATAGGTTTCATTGTTTTATTTGGTGTAGCAGTACTTAATGGATTGGTGCTTATCTCTAGTTTTAATGACCTGAAAGGTGAGCATAATTTAAGCTTGAAAGACCGAATAATAATGGGGACTAAGGAAAGGATAAGACCTATTTTCCTTACTGCCAGTACCGATATACTGGGTTTTTTACCAATGGCTATCTCTACCTCTTCAGGATCAGAGGTACAAAGACCGCTAGCCACTGTGGTCATTGGTGGTTTACTTACCTCATCTTTCCTCACATTGATCGTACTACCAGTATTGTACCACATCTTAGAAAATAGAAAAGAGCGTAAATTGAGCAATATCAGAGTTGTACCTAAAGCATTGATGATTGGTCTTTTGATAACATCATTTTCACTGTTCAATTCAACAAATGGGTACGCTCAAACTGACAGCATAAGAACAGTCGAAGATGCTGTAGCCTTTGCAATGAAAAATAATAAACAGATGCAATCTGCTCAAACAGATGTTTCCAGACAGAAAGCATTGCAAAAGACTTCCTTTGACATTGGAAAAACTGATATCAGTATTCAATACGGACAATACAATAGTTTTGAAAATGATTTCGCATTCAGTGTTAGCCAAAATTTTAAATTTCCTACCTATTATTCTAGTCAGAAAAAATTGGCAGAGGAAGAAGTTAAAAGTGTAGAGTTGAAATGGGAAAGCAATGCTAACGAACTCAAGAAACGGGTGAAAGAAACATGGTATCAAATTCAATTTCTTCAATCAAAGAAGAGGTCGCTATTATTTCAGGACAGTATTTATCAGAAGTTTAAACAGACAACGACAATTCGTTATGAAGCAGAGGCTTCTACACTGTTAGAGAAGACTACAGCAGAAGCAAAAGTGACAGAATTAACTGTTCAGTTAAATGAAGTTGAGGTAGATATCCAGATTCAGTTAGATAGATTATCTCTTTACCTAGGCACTGAGATAAATATCTTTCCAGAAAGTTTGAAAAGGATTTCTATAAATGTGGATAGTTCTTCTTTAGACCATAACCCTTCACTCAAATACATGCACCAGCAGATAGCCATATTTGAGCATGAAAAGAAAGTAAACAAAGCAAGTCTACTACCTGAGTTTGACATAGGATATTTCAACCAATCATTAAACGGCATTCAGACTATTAATGGTGTAGATCAAACGGTAGATGGTAGTACCCGTTTTACAGGGGTTACAGCAGGAATATCCATACCGTTATGGGCAAAACCTGATATTGCAAGAATCAAAGCTTCTGAACTGGAAATTGAAAGTGCGACCATACAGGCAGACTACTTCAATGACATGCTCCAATATCAGTTATCACAAGCCTTGCAGGAGTATTATAAGTTAAGCGAAAGTCTTGCCTATTATGATGAAGTAGGCTTGAATCAAGCTAAGTTGTTAATAGAAAACACCCAAAAAAGCTTTGTTGGTGGAACAATAAATTACCTAGTATATCTCCGTAACATAGAACAAGCTTTCAACATCAAAGCCCAATACTTGAATAGATTAAATCAATTCAATCAAACCATTATTTACATCGAATTTCTAACAGGAAATTAAAAATATAAAAACATGAAAAAAATTGTATATATACTGTTCACAACTCTCATTCTATTTTCATGTGAAAACAAATCTAACCATGAAGGACATGAACATGAGCATTCACATAGTGAATCAGAACATCATAATGAAAATGAAGTTGCCATTAGCTTAGAGCAAGCTGAAGACTTAAAAATTAAAATTGGTCAATTCTCAGAAATTAAACTTTCAGAAGAGATTGAGACTAATGGTGAATTAGAACTCGCTCCACAGAACCTTGCTGACGTTCACGTTTTTATGGGAGGTGTAATTACCAAAATCTATGTAATTGAAGGTGATAAGGTTAAGAAAGGACAAACATTAGCAGTTTTACAACATCCTGATATCATTAAACTACAAGAAGAACTTATCAGTAAAAGTGCTGAACTGCAATATTTGGAAAGCGAGTATAAGAGGCAAGAAAAACTCTACAATGAAGAAGTGAGCATAGGAAAGGAGTTTCAGAAAATCAAATCTGAATACAATGGTGCAAAAGCAATTCTAAATGCCTTGAAGATTAAGCTTCAAATATTAGGGTTGAATGCAGAACAAATTGCTGAAGGGAAAATAAAGCAATCAATTACTATCGTAAGCCCATTGAATGGAACGGTAAGTCATGTAGGAACAAACATTGGAGAATACGTATCAACTGACAAAAGACTTTTTCAAATAGTAGATAATCAGAAAGTACATTGTGCTTTTAAATTGTTTGAAAATGACATTCTGAAAGTAAAAAAAGGTCAGGAGATAAAAGTGACCTCACCTTCATTCGGTACTAAGTCTTTTATGGCAACCATTTATGCAATAAGCCCTGTCTTCGATGAAAACCCTAGAAGTGTTCGTGTTCAAGCTAATTTCCAGCAACTGGAAGAGCAGCTGATTTCTGGTATGTACATTTCAGGTAGAATTAAAACAGATTCATTAAAAAGAACCGTTTTACCAAGGACAGCAATTGTTAAAGAAGAAGATAAAAAGTATGTATTTATCCATCATGAAGACGAAGGAGTTAAACATAAACATGGAGAGCATTTTGATGGAGAACATCATCATGATCACAATCATTTAGAAGAGAATGATCACAAAAATGAAATTCATTTCAAGAAAATTGAAGTCAAGACTGGTTTTGAAGAAGGAGATTGGGTGGAAGTTTTAAATCCAACGGAATTTTCGCAGGATGCTGAAATAGCTTTGACATCTGCATATTACCTGCAAGCAGAGATAGGTAAAGGAGAAACAGAACATGTACATTAATTTTCCAATATGGGACATCATCACAATCATTCACATAGTCACGATCATTCAGAAGGCAATATCAAAGTCACCTTCTTTTTAAATTTAATATTTACAATCATTGAAATTATTGGAGGTCTATACACCAGTAGTATTGCTATACTTTCAGATGCTTTACATGACCTTGGAGATAGTTTAAGCCTTGGTCTATCGTGGTATTTTCAACGATTATCAAAGAAAGGAAGAACATCGAAATTTTCATTTGGGTACAAGAGATTTTCTTTGCTAGGTGCTATCATTAATTCCATTGTACTTATAATGGGATCTTTTTTTGTATTAATTCATGCAATTCCACAACTCTGGAATCCTGAAGAACCTAATGCAAAAGGAATGATGTACCTCGCCATTTTGGGTGTCATAGTTAACGGTGCTGCGGTTTTCAAACTTCGTAAAGGTCATTCATTAAATGAGAAAGTTGTCTCTCTGCACTTATTGGAAGATGTGTTAGGATGGGTTGCTGTGCTCATTGGGAGTTTGATAATGATGTTCTTTGATGCTCCAATCATAGACCCCATTCTATCAATCCTAATCACTGCTTTTGTTCTTTTTAATGTCTATAAGAACATCAAAGAAAGTATGAGGATTATCCTGCAAGGCACACCTTCAGATATCGAAATTGATGAGGTTGAAAATGAAATTACATCTGTCAATAAGGTGATAAGTACGCATGATTGCCACTTATGGTCATTAGATGGCACTTATCACATTCTAACGGCTCATGTGGTACTTGATAAGAACTACAACCTTGAAGAATTATCTCAGATTAAAAGTCAAATCTTTGATACCGTAGGAAAATTCAATATCAAGCATACGACTTTATCCTTTGAACTTGAGTCTGAAGAGTGTGAATTAGAAGACTGCTAAAACGATGAGTAATCGGATTTCAACATTTAAAGTGGCTAAAATGGATTGTCCTTCAGAAGAACAAATGATTCGGATGAAATTAGAAGGAGTGGAATCTATTTTGCAACTGAACTTTGATATACCAAATAGGAAGTTATCGGTAATACATTCAGGAGATGTGTCGTCATTTGAAAATCACATCCATGCACTGAATTTCGATGCTAACTTACTCTCAACTGAAGAATATAATGCCCCGTTAACATCCGACAATGATGAATTAGAAAGGAAAATGTTGTGGTGGGTACTTGGTATCAATTTTTCCTTCTTCATCATAGAAATGCTCTATGGCTGGATATCCGTATCTATGGGCTTGGTCGCTGATTCATTGGATATGTTGGCTGATTCGATAGTTTATGGAATGAGCTTAATAGCAGTTGGTTCAACAGTGATTAAGAAGAAAAGAATTGCAAAGGTGAGTGGTTACTTTCAAATGCTTCTCGCATTGATTGGGTTAGTTGAGGTAATACGAAGGTTCATAGGAATGGAATCAATCCCCGTATTTCAGAATATGATAGTGATTTCGATTCTAGCCCTAATCGCCAACTCCATTTCACTTTATCTTATTCAGAAGGTCAAGAGCGAAGAGGCTCACATGAAAGCCTCTGCTATATTCACTTCTAATGATATTGTCATCAATTTAGGAGTGATAGTCGCAGGTGGATTAGTGTATTTCACAAATAGCAAATATCCTGACTTGGTGATTGGCTCATTGATTTTTTTGATAGTTATCAGAGGAGCATTTAGGATATTAAAACTTTCAAAATGATAAACGTAATGAATGAATTAAAAACAAGTTTAAATGTGGAAATTTTAACTACCTATCTTTGCTGAATGAATACCCTCTACATTAAAAATATGGTATGCCCTCGCTGTATAGATACAGTGAAAGACATCTTTGCCAATTTGGATATTGAAACTACTCATGTCGAGTTAGGAGAAGCAGTAATCAGTAAGTCTATAAATAATGAAGAAAAGCAGAACCTAGCTGAACAGTTAAAAGAAAGAGGGTTTGAGTTGTTAGAAGATAAAACTTCCAAACTCATTGCCCAGATAAAAACAACTATCATTGATCAGATTCATTACAATGCTGAGAACCTAAATGTTAATTTTTCAACGTTGCTATCAGAAAAACTCAATCATGATTACACGTCACTAAGTAAACTATTCTCAACTGTAGAGGGCATTACGATAGAAAAATATATTCTGAAACAAAAAATTGAAAAGGTAAAAGAATTGATTATCTACGACGAACTGAACTTATCAGAAATTGCTATTCAACTCAACTATAGTAGTGTAGCACACCTTTCTTCCCAGTTCAAAAAAGAAACTGGCATGGCTCCAACAATGTTCAAAAAACTAGAAAATCGAAATAGGAATACGCTCGATTCTTTGTAACCATAACTTTGTAAATCTTCCCCAAAATCGTATAACACTATCGTACAATAAACTGCTGATATTTGTAACATGGTAAAAGAGTACGGAATAGCAGGAATGTCATGCGGTAGCTGTATAGCTAAAGTGTCTGATGAACTAAAGAAAATTGAAGCAGTAAAAGATGTAGAAGTTCAATTGAACTACCCTCAAGCCAAAATCCAATTAAATTCAGCATTAGACTTAAAGGAAACAAATAGCTTATTAGCAGAAATCGGTGATTATGTAATTTCTGAAGAAGAGATTAAAAAAGAAGTCATTCCATTTCCTGAGATCAAACCAATTGCTGAATTACCAGAAAAGTCCATTAGCACTTATCAGCCTCTCATATTGATTGTCAGTTTCATCGCTGGGGTTAGTGCTTTGGTACAGTATCCATTCACAGAAATCTCTTGGATGCTATGGATGAGACACTTCATGGCTGGATTCTTCTTAGTTTTCGCTTTTTTCAAATTATTAAATATCAAAGGGTTTAGCAATTCCTACCAAATGTATGACATCATTGCTGCAAAGTGGAAGTCTTGGGGATTGATCTATCCATTTGTAGAACTCATATTGGGTGTCTTTTATCTCATTAATATCTTTCCGATAGAGACCAACATTGCTACCGCCATTATATTAGGAGTAAGTAGCATAGGTGTTATACAGAGTAATTTGAACAAAAAGAAAATTAAATGTGCCTGTTTAGGAGATGTATTTAATTTACCTATGAGTACTGTGACTATTGTAGAAGATTTAACCATGGTAGGCATGGCAGTACTGATGCTTTTTGTTTTATGACCAAAATTATGAAACAACCAAACGGAATTGTATAAAACTGCAATACAGATAAATTCGTATATTTGTAAATAATTGAAGAAGATTTTATCCATATCGCTTAGTATCCTTATTCTATTTAGTAGCATGGGAGTGACTATGGCTACCCACTATTGTGGTGGATATGCCATGGAAACAAAAATCACAGTAGGTGATCAATCTCTTAGTTGTGGTATGGAACAGGAGACACAACCATGTGAAACACCTATGTTTCAAAAGAAAGGTTGTTGTGAAACTAAATTCTTGTCTATAGACATAGAAGAAGGAGTTAATGCAAGTGATGTTCTACCGGAGATAAATCAACTTTTTTTATTCACGTTTGTTCAGACCTATTTTCATCTAAATAATTTCTCTAAAGAACCTGATACTATCCCTGTTGATAGTTCACCCCCACTTCCCAAACAGAGCAAACAGATTCTGTTTCAATCTTTTCTCATATAATACCATTCACGTAGAGAACGGATTGCCTATCTGACAATATTTAGGCTAAATCCAAGGACAATAACGTCCAATAATTAATCTTTCATCAAGATTCAATCTATGTGATATGTTAAACAAAATCATTCGTTACTTTCTTGATAACAAGTTAGTAACAAGCTTAGTCATACTATTATTTATAGGCTGGGGATTAATAACAGCCCCCTTTGGATGGAAAATAGATTTTCTTCCATCTGATCCTGTGCCAGTTGATGCCATTCCAGACATTGGAGAAAATCAACAAATCGTATTTACAAAATGGATGGGTAGATCGCCACAAGACATAGACGATCAAATTACCTACCCTTTAACAACTTCTTTACTGGGTATTCCGGGCGTAAAATCCATTAGAAGCTCATCCATTTTTGGCGTGTCCAGTATTTACATCATCTTCAATGAAGACATAGACTTCTATTGGTCACGTTCCAGAATACTTGAAAAACTCAATTCACTGCCGAGTGGCCTGCTTCCTGATGGTGTACAACCCATTTTAGGTCCAGATGCAACGGCTTTGGGACAAGTGTATTGGTACACTTTAGAAGGAAGAGATAAAGACGGAAACCCTACAGGAGGTTGGGATTTGCATGAAATCAGGACGGTTCAAGACTTCTATGTCAAATATGGTTTGAATGCTGTAGAGGGAGTTTCAGAAGTGGCATCTATAGGTGGATATGTGCAGGAATACCAAATAGATGTAAACCCTGATGCGATGAAAGCTTATGATATACCATTGCATAAAGTCATGATGGCGGTTAAAAAATCAAACCGTGATGTAGGAGCAAAAACCATTGAGATCAATCAGGCAGAGTATTTAGTAAGGGGTTTAGGTTATGTCAAGTCTATTGAAGACATAGAAAAAGCAGTAGTAGCGGTTAATGATAATGTCCCTATCAGAATAAAAGACATCGGTGTCGTTTCCATAGGACCGGCTATCAGAAGAGGCTTATTAGATAAAGATGGTGCAGAAGTAGTTGGTGGTGTGGTGATTGCAAGGTATGGTTCAAATCCACTAGCGGTTATAAATGATGTAAAAGATAAGATTGAGGAAATTTCCAAGGGTTTACCTAAGAAAACATTAGCCAATGGAGTTGAAAGTCAATTAACCATTGTCCCATTTTATGATCGAACACAATTGATCAATGAAACGCTTGGGACATTAGAAGAAGCACTTTCATTAGAAATACTGATCACTATTTTGGTAGTCATCGTTATGGTGTTTAATCTTCGGGCATCCGTATTGATCTCCAGTTTATTACCTATAGCGGTGTTAATGGTCTTTATTGTCATGAAGTATTTTGGTGTAGATGCAAACATTGTAGCCTTATCAGGTATTGCCATAGCCATCGGGACCATGGTAGATTTAGGCATTGTACTTTCAGAAAATGTGATCAACCATATCAAGGAAGCCCCAGCCAGTCAACAGTTAAAAGAAACGATTTATAATGCTTCGGCAGAGGTAAGTTCTGCTATTCTAACGGCTGTAGCTACCACTATTGTTAGTTTTGTCCCAGTCTTTACCATGGAAGCAGCTGAGGGGAAATTATTCAGACCACTAGCATTCACTAAAACCTTTGCCTTGGTTGCTGCATTAATCGTTTCTCTCATCATTTTACCCACTATAGCACATTGGTTCTTTGGCATCAAGGTGAATAAAAATATCAAAGGAAAATTGTTCAATGCCT
>CALGOB010000125.1 GCA_937958005.1 uncultured Cyclobacteriaceae bacterium | reverse complement strand
CTGCCGACGCAGAAAGCCACTAATTTTAGGAATACCCAATTCTAGAGGGCCGCCGTGGAACGGTGTTTTTCAGGATCAGAAAAAAATCTTCTTTATTTGATCTATAAGTGTCTTTTTGTTCATTTTCAGATTTAATTGGATACTAGTAATTAAGAATCGGTAAAAATAGATTGTATCAGACACAAATAATTTTCATCAAAACTGTTTAACCCGCATTATGCATTGAACCAACCCCGACCCAGTGCTTCGGCTGAGAAAGCTACGGTGCTCACAGAAGGGTACGGGTATCTATCTATGGGCAATCATTTAGTGATCGACTCGGCGCCTCGGCAAAGAAGCTTCGGCGCTCGCAGAAGAGTCCTAGGTGCCAGGGGAATATATCCTTAGGGATTTAAATCTTCACCGTTTTCCATTTGCCCTGCTTAAAAGCCCAGATACTTATTACTGCATGAAGTGAATGGCAAATTGCTATAGACCATAATACACCATCAGTACCAAGGCTTGTATGATAAGCTAATAAATACGCCATTGGTATCTGAATCGCCCAAAAACAGATGAGGTTTATAAGCATTGGCGTTGCCGTATTACCTGCCCCGTTAAGTGACTGACTAATTACCATACCATAAGCAAAGAATACATAACCCAAGCAAATAATTCTTAAAGCACTTTTTCCATAATCAAGCACCTGAATAGTCTCCTCAAAGATCCCCATAATAGATTCAGCATATAAAAAGAAAATGATGGAAACAATCCCCAAAAAGATCACATTATAAAGAGCTGTTTGCCAAACTGCCTTTTCTGCCCTATCAGGTTTCTTGGCTCCTAAATTTTGTCCTACTAGAGTAGCTGCTGCATTTGACATACCCCAGCTAGGTAAAATAGTGAATACAATTACTCGAAATGCCAAAGTATAACCTGCGACTGCTTCTTTTCCAAATTCTGACATGATTCTAATCAAAAACATCCAACTCAGTGATTCAACAATAAACTGAGTGATTCCACCAAAAGCAATTTTGAAAATTTCTTTAACATCATGAAGACGTAACACCATATTTTGTCGAGCAACTTTAATAATAGAAGTTCCTCGTAAAATTACAATCAACTGAAAAAGTACACCAATAGACCTGCCTATTGTAGTAGCTACAGCTGCACCTTGGATTCCCATTTCTGGGAATGGGCCAACCCCAAAAATCAGCACTGGATCAAGTACTATATTTAATGAATTGGATATGATTAACGCATACATGGCAAATGATGCATTTCCTGCACCCCTTAGAATAGCATTGTTTAAAAATAATAGAAGGATACTGATATTTCCCGCAAACATTACTTGTGTATAGCCAATTCCTTCTAACACTAAGTCTGTTTCACCTCCCATCAGGGATAATGTCTCTCCTGCAAAAAAATACCCTGGAACACCTAAAAGTATGGCCAATGCAATACCTATAACAATTCCCTGAAACGCCGCATCTCCTGCCTTTTTATTTTCCTTTTCCCCTACTCTTCTGGAAACAATGGCAGCGACTGCCATACTTAAACCAATAGCAATAGAATAAATGATCATCAATACCGACTCAGTAAGTCCAACTGTTGCGACAGCATTGGTACTTACCTGACTGACAAAAAATATATCTACCAAGGCAAATATAGATTCCATCCCCATTTCAAATACCATGGGAACAGATAATAGGAATATGGCTCTTCTAATACTGACTACTGTAAAATCCTCCGCTTTACCTGTCAATACAGCATATAAATTAATAGCAATTTTCTTTATGAAAAGTATAATAGCATTCATACAACAAAAAATAAGATGTAATAACTTGATTAAAAAAATAGATAGGACTGTAGAGTAAATAAATTACTTACAGCTATTAACCCAGAATATTTGCTTGTATGAACTTCATGATGAGTCAAAACTAGTATTTTCTCTCAAAAGAAAAAAGTTAAATCATTTTTTCTTCAAGTAGTTTTATTCAAAATACGAATATGAAAAATACAATTTCCCTTTTAACCTAAAAAAACCACCCTCTTTGGAAGGGTGATCTCACTAAACTAGCATATAACAATCTATTAATACCTCTTTGCCTATTTACCGGCTAAAGTATCTTCATTTTTGAATTTAATTTCGGCTCTTCTGTTCTTTCGCTCTCTATTTTCTTTAGAAATAGCCGGAGAACTTTCACCCAAAGAGCTAATTGAGATTCTATTAGATTCAGTTCCTGCTTCTACTAAGAAATTTCTAATTGCAATTGCCCTTTTTAAGCTCAGTTCATTGTTATAGGCCTCTGATCCGACTAGATCCGTATGACCAGTGATTGATATTTCCACCTTTACTTCTTCAGTCATATAATGCGCCAACTTATACAAGCGAGTTTTATAGATTGGTTTAACCTCATACTTATCAAAATCAAAATACACTATTGGTAATTCTGGAACGCTAATTTCAATGGTTTCATTTGTTGCTGGTTCATCACCTGCAGCTATTATTGGTAATGGCTCTTCTATTTTCGCGACAGTGGTTATATCTTCCTCTTTAGTTTCGTCCACTTTCTTATAGAATACCTTGGTAGTTAATAACTTATTTGCCCCATTAGAAGGGGACAATGTTAAAGGATCAGTATCAAAATCATTAATCATCATCACTGATATTTCCTCCGCTGTTTCTATCTGCTCACCTTCTAATCCAGCTACATTCACTTTGAAATGAACTATATTATCATTAAAATCTCTAAACCTTACCTTAGTAAAATGCTTTTTCTTGTATATGATTTGACCAAAATATTCCATTTGCATTTCAAATATTTCTTCAATAGGTACTAATATGGAATAATTTCCTTTTTCGTCACTTGTAGCAGTATACTCTTCCTTCCCCTTTACCGTAATTAATGTATTCGGAATTGCTTCATTAGTCTCGCCATTTATCACTTGCCCAGTAATGTTTACTTTATTAAACAAAAAGACCCCATAGATATCCATGTTTCCATATCCTCCATTTCTTCCTGAAGATAAATAGGCAATTTTGCCAAAGGTGTTAAAATAGGTGTCATCTGAGGCTGAGTTGATATTATATCCTAGATTTTCAGGTTTAGACCATTTATTTTGAACCTTATTATAACCTGATTTAAAAATATCATAACCCCCCATTGAATTATGCCCTTGTGAACTAAAATAAAAATCCCCATTAGCCGCTAAATAAGGTGAATCATCATTAAAAGGAGTATTCAATTCTTTTAACTCAATTGGATCACTCCATTCTTCTGATGATTTGTCTCTTGCAATCATATAAAGATCTAAATCTCCCGCATCAGAATAAACATCTGTAGCATAATAAATAGTATCAAAAGCTTGCGTAATAAAACAATGCGTCTCTGCACCGTCATAACTATTTATTAAATTAATAGGCTCTGCTTTTGACCATTTACCATTCACCAATTCCGACATAAATAAATCTTCATCATGATAGGTAATCATTTTTGTATCATTATCAAAAAGTGCTACTGTAGCATCATGCTGGCTTTTGGCCGAATGATTACCAAAGGGTGTAGGCATCTTCCACTCGTCGTTATCATCTAATGTTGTTTTATAAATTTCTTCAAATGCTAACCCATCACTTGCAACTTTATCTGTACCACTTTTTCTAACTGTAAAAACTACTGAGCGGTGATCGCTAGTTAAAATCCCACTGTATTCATGAGCTTTACTATTAATTTTATCTCCCATGTTTCTTACAACAACCTCTTTTGGGGATTGAACCAGTTGCTCATATGATAAAAATTGATTCTGCAATAAATTAACTTCTTTTTTGCTAAGTTTTGATTGATCAACTTTTCTAGCAATGGATTTTGCTTTTTGCAAAAGATCATTTTCAAAGTAAGCGTTCGCTAAATAAAAATTGTATTTCTTATCTATATCGGATGAAGTCTTTAAAAGGTGCTCTAAAGCTCCCTCTTGCTGATACAATTTCAGTTTTGAAACCCCCGCATAATAATTCAGCCTCTCATCATTAGGAGCTTTCATTAAAGAGCTCTCTATCATTACCAACGCCTGCTCATAATAGCCTTTATCCATTAACTTCGAGATTTTCTTATATTCTTGCCCAACTACTCCTTGGGTAGCAGACAATGACAATAAAATTCCTATAGCTAATAACTTCTTCATAAATGTTCGGTTTATATAATATTGTAAAACAACGATTTAATATTTTTATTTCCAGAATTAATAGGTGAATTGGATTATTTCCAAGTTAAAATAGACAGTATATCTGATGAAACAATGTTTAAAATACGATTTACTATTTTAAACACCATGTATATATATTTAAGTCTTTCAATTCCCTTGAAACAACATCATTATCTTGTTTATCAGTTAGTTAAAAAAACTTAGAGAGTAATAAAACTATCCCTTCACATAAATTTGTGAATAGTAAAAAAGACCATTCTCATGGAGAATGACCTTTACTTTCAACTAACTAATTCAATATATTTTTTGTCGATTTCCCGCTAATTCCTGTTTGACAATACTGTAAGTTTTTTCAAACTTAAATTCCGCTCGTCTGTTCTCTTCATTCTTTAATTGAGTAGTAACTAACGGTTCTCTTTCACCTTTAGAAACAATCACTATTTTTTCAGCTGGAATATCCAGTTCTATTAAAAATTCTTTAATTGCTTTAGCTCTTGAACGGCCTAGATTCTTATTATAAACAATACTTCCAGGTAAGTCAGTATGCCCTATTACTTGTATTTTTTGTTCAGCATGATCATGCAAGTGCATTGCCAACTTCATCAGTTCTTTCTTGTCTTCTACACATAATTCTGATTTATTGAATTCGAAATGAACTATGGATAAATGTAAATCATCTAACCCAATCTCTTTACCTGCGAACAATGGGCGATCATCTGGCTTGTAAATCTCCAAAGTCAATAGGTTATCTAAAGAATCTGCTGGAACAATTTCAATAGGGTTAGTTGTAAAATCATTTACCATCTTGATAGCTATTTCTTTGGGTTCATCTTGATGCCCAACATACTTGCCAGAAATATCTACTGATAAATGGATTACATTGTCATTATAATCACTGAATAATACTTTTGCTAGATGCTTCTCATTATAAATCAATTCATTTTCATAAGAAACACTCATATCAAAGACAGTCTCTATAGGTACATCAACAGAATACATCCCTTTATCATCACTGATTGCAAGGCTGTTCTCTGCACCCTTAATAGAAACAATGGCTCCTGCTAGTGCTTGGTTACTATTTAGATCAACTATTTGTCCTTGAATATTGACTTTATCAAATAGGAATACACGGTAAATATCAAGATTACCAAAACCATCAACTCTTCCTGAAGAAAGGTAAGCTATTTTACCAAAAGTGTTGAAATAAATATCATCCGAAGGCGAATTAATTTGATACCCCATGTTCATCGGTTGCTCCCAAGCTCCTTCTTTCTTGTCAAATTTAGATTTAAAAATATCGTAGCCACCAATAGAATTATGGCCTTGAGAGCTAAAATAAAAATCTCCATTAGCCGCCATATAAGGGGAATCGTCATGATATGGAGTATTTAAGCCTACCAATGGCTTCGCTTCTGACCACTTATTGCCTTGTCTCGTTATCATGTAAAGGTCTAAATTATCTTCCTCTGTGTAATAATCGGTTGCATAGTAAATAGTATCAAACGCATCATTTACATAACAATGAGTTTCTGCACTATCCTCCCCATTCACCACACTTAATGGAGTTGGACCTGACCAAATTCCATCTTTCAATTCTGATAAAAATAAATCTTCGTCATGATAGGTAATCATTTTTTGATCATTATCAAACATTGCCACCGTTGCGGTGTGATGACTTTTAGCTGCATGATATTCAAATTTAGTCGGGTTTTGCCATTCATTGTCTTCCCCTAACTCTGTACGATAAATTTCCTCGTAAGTAAGTCCATCCAAAGCAAGATTATCTGTGCTCGCCTTACGACTGGTAAATACAACAAATTTCTGATCCTTAGTCATTACACCATTGTATTCATGAGCATCCGAATTTATGGTTTCACCCATGTTTTTAACATAGACATTACTAATTACCTTTTGTTGTCGTTCATAGGAAACTAAATGATTTTTAATCAAGGCCAATTCCCCAAAATCCAAAACAGATTCGTTGATATTTTTAACAGTTTCTTTAGCTTGAAGGATCTGTTCATTTAGAAAATAAGCCAAGGCCAAAAAATAGAAATACTTTTCATCTGCGGAAGGATTAGATTTCATCAAATAACTTAAAGCCTCTTCTTGTTGATATACTTTAAGCTTTGTAATCCCTGCCAAGTAATTTAAGGTGATGTCATCTTCATTTTCTATTAATAAAGATTCTATTAACCCCAATGCTTGATTGTATTGATTCTTCTGAATCAATCTTTTAATTTTCTTATGTTGACGCTGATCAATAGTCTGTGCACTTATTTCAAGTGAAGATCCTATTAACAGCAAGGTTGTAAGTAAGATAGCTAACCGCATATCATATTCATTTAATTCCTCCTCAATATTACGGAGCATTTAACTTACTTATCATGAAAAATAGACCAACAAGCTGAATTCATAGCTGAAGAGTACAAATATGTCGTTAATCTTTTACTAAAATCTTTAAAAATATTCTTTTTTATTAAAGTCATGCTTAACAACAAAGCTTTAATCTATTGATATACAACTAGTAACAAAAAATAATTAAAAGTAAACTTATCCACAATTTGAGTTTTGAGCCTCTTCAGGATAAATCAATGAACCAACCTCGATTCAAAGGTATGAAGTTTCTGTAGGGAATAGTTTAATGATCGATTCTGCGCCCCTCGCAGAGAAAGCTATAACACTCGCGAAAGATTCAGGAGTGCCCGACTAGGGAATTAATATCACTTAGGGGTCAAAGAAAGCAACTCACAAGTCAATTCAATGTCAAGTTTGAAGCCATAAAAGAGTAAAATGCCTTTTATTTAGCCCACTAGTTAAGCCAATCAACTTTTATGGATCATTTATCTGTTGACAATTTATTAATTGCAGAAAATATGATTTTAAAGCGATAAAATATAATTTAATATATTTTACAAGATGTCATTTAGCACACATTTAGAATGTAACTTTAAGAATTGGCTTAGAGTTAAAGTACTTATTACGAAACCAATTAAAAAAGACATGAAAAGTATATTGAGTATTAGTTTATTAGTAATCGCACCATTATTAGGGGCCTGTACATCTTCTCCAAAAGTAGAAACCAAAACAGATGTGGTAGTCAAAACAAGTGAAGATAAAAAAGACTTTAATACAAATACTAATGAAACATCACCTAAAGATGTAAAAGTCAAAGAAAGTGAGAATAAAACTGTTATGCCAACCACTAATAATACAGCTAGCCAAAAGAAAGTTCAGGTAGCTCCTAAAGTGGTCAAAAAAGTAGTTGAAGCTAAGAAAGAAAATATAGTAAAGAAAGTCGAAAAGGAAGTAGTAAAGGAAAAAGAAGTAGAAAAGAAAGTAACGGAAGAAACTAAAATCAAAAAAGAAATAGTCGCATTGCCTAATCATCAGGTATGGGATAAGTTATTGGCTAAGTACGTAACAGTTGCTGGAAATGTAGATTATGACGGTTTAAAAAGTCAGCACAAAATAATTA
The DNA here is from genome assembly GCA_937958005.1 of uncultured Cyclobacteriaceae bacterium. Lineage (GTDB taxonomy): Bacteria > Bacteroidota > Bacteroidia > Cytophagales > Cyclobacteriaceae > JANSWY01. Next base: position 15,796 of record CALGOB010000125.1, on the reverse strand, counting down.
AATCATATATAAAAAGTTTACAAGAATTACCACCTACTGCTAACTGGGATAAAAATGAAGAGTTAGCCTATTGGATTAATTTATACAATGCACTTACCGTAAACTTAATTTTAGACAAATATCCGATCAAAAGCATAATGGATATCAATGGAGGGAAAGCTTGGGACTTAGAAGTGATCCAAATCAATGGAAAATCATATAGTTTAAATGATATTGAACACAATACTATTCGTAAGAAATTTAAAGAGCCTAGAATCCATTTTGCTGTAAATTGTGCTGCTGCTTCTTGCCCAAAACTTTTAAACGGAGCATTTCTTCCAGCAAAAATAGAGCAGCAACTAGACAAACAAGCTAGGTATTTTATCAATAATACAAACAAGAATAAAATTTCAAGCTCTACTACAGAACTTTCTCAAATATTCAATTGGTATGGGTCTGATTTTGGAGATATAAAAAAATACATAAATAAATATCACAAGGATTTTAACAGTGAAAATACAGTAAGCTATTTAGAGTATGATTGGAAATTGAATAAATAATCAATTTCTATTAAAAAGACATTCAGGTGACAGGTAGATTACTTGAATGGCTTTATCTTTTGATAAAATATAAGGAAAAGGTTCTAAAAAAGAATCTAAAACCTGGCAAGCCAGCTACATCTACCGAGAATGCAATATCCATATTTTAAGTTTAACCAATTGAGCATGTTAGATTCAAACAATTTACAAAAAAAATACGATTATTCTGGGGGTTTTATCACTAAGAAGGCTACTCGGCTAAAAAAAGAATCATCTAAAATACAAAACTCCAATTCCCTTGCAGAGAGTAAGTTAAAAGGTAAAAAGTCAAATAATTCCAATAAAGAAGAACTCAAAGAAATTTGGGATGACCTAGCAGAAAGATTATTGGCAGGTGAATCCATTGAAGATCTTCAGATAGAAATAGAAAAAGAAGAAATTGATTTCACAGAGCTATTTAGTGATAATCTTGAAGGAATTGATTTACATAAAAGAGATGAATTAGTTGAGGCTGAATTAGATGAATTAATAGAAGAAAATACCAAACAATCTTCATCAGTATCCAATATTAACAGTATTAAGAAAGAAAAAAGAAAAGCTTCATTTTGTTATATATTGGGAATTGCACTAATAACAGCAGGCATATTTTATTTTAGTTCTCTTTTTCAAACGCATACCATTCCTTTAATCATTCCCAAGATACCGATTGCCATTTTTACAGCTGGGGCCTTGGTTTGTATTTTAGGTTTGAGGTTTAGTAGATCGTAAAAGTAAAGTTATTATTTATACCAATTTAGGTTTATAAGGGCGCATATCTATTAGTAAATTTAATCCCTAAGGGATATTAATTCCCTGGCCGGGCGCCCCGACTCTTGAGTCGATCATTAAATTATTGCCCATAGATACCCCGTACCCTTGGGTCGGGGTTGGTTCATTATTTGCTATGCGTTAAAAACATTCACCATAGCGATGCTATGCTTGCGTTTTTTGTCCCTGCGGGGAATCGCTTTGTCAAAATCAAATTTACTAAAATATCTTATACGCCCCCATAAACATCAATGGATATTAATACCCCTGAGGGGTTAACTATTAAACTTTTAAGAGAAAATGACAAATAGCTGTTAGATAGTTAATTATGTACTAGAAAATCTATTCTGATAATAGGTCTCTTCATTACACCCACTTAACACAAGTTTGTTAAATCACTTAGCCATGCTACGTTTCTCTAACATAAGTGTCTGTAATTTTGTAATCTTATAAAGATTTCTAAGGCATAATTCTAGCTTTAGGTAAATCATTTAACCTGCATTTCAGTACTTTGGCAAAGTAACAAAAAAGGGCTATTTCGTTACTAGCAGTCATGTCAAAGCCTATGAACCTGAGCTCGATTTTAAAAAGTATGCATAGAAGGTCTCCGTCTACGGCCCCGGAACAGTTTTGAAAGATTTGCTTGGTCAGCCACGCTGCCACAGTGGACGCTGCCACAGTGGACGCTGCCGCAGTGGATGCTGCCGCAGTGGAACTGGGGCAGCCATTGCTGTTTGAGATCGCACTCAGAGAGATTGACGGGGTCGGCCGTGCGATTTCAAATTTTCCCATTCCATGGCGGCTAGCCTTTTTGGTGGTTCGCCACTGCGACTACTTTTTTGCCACCTAAAGGGCGGACCGCTGCAAAAAGCGGCAGCCGTTGCTGTAGGAGTCTGTCTGGCTTGAAGACGGGGTTGCCCAGACAAATTCTTGTAAATGAGGTGAATACGTGAGTTAAGAAATGAAAAATGGAAGAAATTATTAATCGAGCTCAGGTTATGAATATAATGGTGAGGTTATCCTTCCCCACATTTTGGATGAGATGTAAAACCCTGGTGATAGTTCATCAGGTTTAGTAACATTAATTGGTGATCCATTGAGTCAGCCATTTATCAAGAAATCATCAAAATCAAAATTGTAGCCACTATTAGAAAACAAATGTAATGATTAGGTATATCACTCACTGAAATAACTACAACTTGAAATGGAAGCTAGATGGAATTATTGATAACAAATCATGACCTTGCGTAGTAAGCAATTGATTTACTTAGTTTTATGATGGAAAACTTAAGAAGTTGCATAGCCTAAATTTGAGGAATATCAATTTTACTCCACAAAATCGAACGTATTGATTGTCAATCATTTAGTTTTTCTAATAATGACCTCTCTGGTCGGTTATTCTGAATTATTCGAATTAAATAAAAGTCTGATAGGTTAAGTAAAAACCTGCTATTTCATTTTATGACATGATTGCAAAAGCAATTATACTTCCTCATCCAATTCTAATAAATCTTAGAAAATAATACCAAGTACTTACCTTACATGTAAATTTGATGAAATGGTAATTTCACTTTTTTTTAAAGTCATTATCTTTATAAAAAATTAATTAAAATGAGAATTTTTACTTTTATTCTATTTATTGGATTTACTTTTCTAAACTATGCATGCAATAGCAAAGCTGAAACGTCTAATGATCCTCAAGCAATCACTGATCCCGTTGCTGATGGAGAAACTGGTACTGAGAATGCGCCTGAACTTGATCGTTTAAACCTTCCTGACGGGTTTAAAATCACCGTTTGGGGTGAAGTAGAAAATGCTCGATCTATGGCTGTTTCCCCTAGTGGGACTGTCTTTGTAGGCAATCGAGGTGAGGATAAAGTTTATGCCCTACAAGATACGAATGGAGATCACATAGCTGATAAAAAATATATATTGGCCGAAGGATTAACAATGCCAAATGGCGTAGCTTTTAGAAATGGTAGCTTATATGTGGCTGAAGTAAGCAAATTATGGCGTTTCGACAACATTGAAAGCAATTTAAAAAATCCTCCTAAGCCTACCCTCATCTATGAAGATTACCCAACTGAAGCTCACCATGGTTGGAAATACATTGCCTTTGGTCCAGATGACAAACTATATGTACCAGTAGGTGCCCCTTGTAATATTTGTGATCGTGAAGAAGAAATTTACGCTTCTATCACCAGAATGAATGCTGATGGAAGTAATAGGGAAATTTACGCAAAAGGTGTGAGAAATACGGTAGGGTTCACCTGGCATCCTGAAACTAAAGAAATGTGGTTCACAGATAATGGAAGAGATCATTTGGGTGATAATTTTCCCCCTTGTGAGTTAAATAGGGTTAGCAAAAAAGGACAACATTTTGGCTATCCGTACTGCCATGCAGGGGAAATAGCTGACCCTGAGTTTGGAGGTAAGTTTCCTTGTTCTGATTTTGTAAAACCAGCGCGTAAGCTAGGGCCACATGTAGCTCCATTAGGTTTAAAATTCTATACTGGTAATATGTTCCCTTCAAAATATAAAGGGAAGATCTTTATTGCCGAACATGGCTCTTGGAACAGGACTAATAAAATAGGTTATAAAATTAGCATGGTGACAGAGGAAAAAGGACAGGGCGTAAAATATGAGACTTTTATTGATGGCTGGTTAAGTAAGTCCAAAAATGAAGCTTGGGGAAGACCAGTAGATGTTGTCTTTTTAAAGGATGGTTCAATGCTCATTTCTGATGACTACTTTAACAAAATATACAGAGTATCTTATGAAGGTTAAACAATCAACTAAAGCATTTAGTTAGGTTTACCTGAATTAATTGAATACATGCTTGAAGTAAAAAATCTTAATAAATATTACCAAGAGACAGAAACACCCGCCCTAGCAGGTGTTTCTTTTTCTTTACCCTCTCAAAAAATTTTCAGTGTTTTTGGCAGTAGTGGTTCAGGAAAGACTACTTTGTTAAAAATTATCGCTGGGCTTGTTCAGCCAAGCAGTGGAGAAATCCTATTAGACGGAACAGGGATCAAAGGGCCTGAGGACGTGCTTGTTGCTGGCCATGAAGAAATCAAGATCGTTTTTCAAGACTTTCAGTTAAAGCACATGATGACGGTAACTGAAAATATAAATTATGCACTTTTGGCTTATGAGGAAGATTATCGGAAACACCGGTTAAATACCCTTCTGGAAGTATGCTTGTTAGAAGAATACAAGACACAATATGTCCATCAATTATCCGGAGGTCAAAAGCAACGCGTAGCAATAGCCAGAGCAATAGCAAATGAGCCTAGACTGCTACTAATGGACGAGCCTTTTAGTAATTTAGATTTAAAGGCTAAATCATCTCTTAGAGATATCATTAAAAACATCGTCGATCAAACGGAAAGCTCAGTCATATTTGTCAGTCATGATCCAGAGGAAGTGATGATGCTGTCAGATCAAATTCTGATTATAGAAGCAGGTAAAATCACACAATCAGGTATTCCTTCATCTATTTATAATTTCCCTAATTCCATTTCAATTGCTGAGATGTTTAGTCCAATATTGAAATTCGTCATCAGTGGAGAAACTTCTTATCATAGACCAGAGTCTATTAAAATCACAAAAAATGATTATTTTGATTTAAAAGGCCAAGTTATTGGATCAGACTATTTAGGCAAGTATCAATTGTTAAAAGTAATCGTTAATGACCCGATTGACCAGCTTATTATCTGCCCTGATTATCAAAATGAATACAAAATAAATGACCTCATTAAAATTTCATTAACAAATCCCCTACCCACCTTTATTGATGAATGAACCAACCCCGATCCAGTGCCTCTGCTGAGAAAACTATCGCGCTCGCAAAAGGGTACGGGATATCCATCTATGGGCAATCATTTAACCCGAATGATGCATTAGGCTTTTAAGAGAAAATCATAAATGGCTGTTAATTAGGGTCTACCTGAATCTAACTGGTTCTACTAGGTTTTGTGCGGGTGTATATAAGATTGTATAATACGCAGTAGCATTTCACTTTTGTATTTTTTAACGTGCTACGACTGTTTTGGAAAAAAAAGCAAAACTAATATGCCCGCACAGTTACGGGAAGAATCCTTATTTTCTACGCAGCCATAGTCTCTATTACGGTGAGCAGGAAATTAGGACTTAAGTGAGTAGACAACTGTTAGTTAGGATTTGCATCAAAGTTCTAATGCATAGTGCGTGTTAAAAGCCAAATAATAAAAAACCACTAAAGAAATAATCTTTAGTGGTTCTTATCTTAAAAGAAAATACCTTAAAGTACTTTGAACTCAGTTCTTCTGTTAGCCGAATGCTTAGATTCAGAACACTGAACACCATCTGCACAGTTATTAATCAATTTATTCTCACCATATCCAATCCCAAATAACCTGTCTTTAGATATGCCTTTAGAGATTAAGTATTCCACTACAGATTTAGCCCTTCTTTCTGATAATGACTGATTGCTGGTAGCTGAACCTCTTGAATCAGTATGAGATCCAATTTCTACAATAGAATTTGGTTGATTCAGCATTACTTGGTATAATTTAGTGTCAATTAACCTTTTAGCTGAATTAGTTAATGTAGCACTTCCTGTGTTCCAGTTAATAGGCAATACTTCTCCCCTATCAGATATAGTACACGGAACTTCTCTCCATACAGTCACTCCACCTGCTTTAACAAGTTTCTGTCTAGTGATTTCAGTATATTCTGCTGGAACTTCTACTTCCGTAGTAGTTTCATCAGTTACCAATACTCTTCTTGTCACCTCTTTAGTAACTTCTGGAATTAAGACCTCATCAACTCTTGCTGGCTCTACCTCTTCTTCTTTAGATACGTCTAAAGTTTTACGATTAATAGGAGCTGCATCAGTTGTTTCATTTTTTACCAGCTTTTTCACTGGTACATTTCTGTAAACAGCATCAAATTTACGATAGTGCATGATTCTACAATCTTCTGGATCAATAGATTCACACTCAGGATCTTTTTCTCCCATTACCCATCTACCAACAGCAGATTTGATTTCAACTTTTTCTTCGTCATCCCTAAACTCAGAAGGTAAAACACTTAACTTATTGTATCCTTCTTCTATAACTACTGTTTCTGTAACAGTTTTATATTTAGCAGGTACATAAGTGTATTTCTTAGAAGCAGGCTTAACCACTATGGTCTCAGTAACAGTCTTGTATACGGGAGGAACAATACTCAACTTTTTAAAAGCAGGCTTTGTCATCACTCTTTCTGTTTCTGTTTCATACTCATCAGGAGTAATACATTTTGCGTAGCATTTGCCATCTTCTGGATTTTCTGGAAGCCCATCTTGAGCTATTGCTAGGGAAACCAACATCATAAATGTAGTAAGTAAAACTAAATGTTTCATATATATTATATTAGGATTGATATTTGTACAATGCTAATTTAATAATGATTTATCTTGGAAAAAAAAGGTTAAAACAATTATTTCATTCGACGAACTTAGCCTATTGGCTGACGAAATTTCGTTGACTGATAGAATCTTAATCACTATTTTTGTGTTTAATGAATAAATCGAGAAGTCAGCAAGGTTAAATCAGGGATTTAAAAATTAAAACTATGTATTCAAAAAAATATCTTTTGATAATTTTTTTACTCTTTCTAAGGGTATTTCACTCTAACTTATCTGCTCAAGATTTAATTGTTAAACAAAATGGTGACTCACTAAATGTTGAAATCATCAGGGTCACTGCTGATCACATTCTCTATATTTATCAAAATGGGAAACAAATAAAAAGGGTGAAAAGCCCGAAATCTGAAATCAAATCATTTAGATACATCTTCTTTTCTGAGAAAAGAAAGTTAGCCTATAAATTTGACCCTAATGATTTCAGATTTAGATTGGCCGTTAGTGGAGGAGTCAGTTTATTACTAGATGGTGCAGATGAGGATGCCTCCGCTTTTTTTTCAGATTATGTGGATAAATTAAATTCAGGATGGCATTTTAAAGCTGAAGCAAATTATTTTCTCCGAAGTGGTTTAGGCTTCGGAATCGTATTTGATCAATATCATACTAGTGGAAATAATGACAATGTGATTTTTGTTGATCGACAAACGAACGACACGACCATAGGGCCTTTATCAGATAAAATAAAAATTACTTACATAGGGCCTCAGTTAACTTATCACATTAAGTCTGGACTCAAGAATACTACATTCTATGTAGGTGGAGGTGCTGGGGTCAATCTCTATAGAGATGAGCTAGAGAGAGTAGATGCCTTTGTTGCCAAGGGAACAGCTTTCGGTCTGCATGGATCTCTAGGGGTCGATTTTCTGGTTGATGAAAATATCATGGTAGGTTTTGAGCTCTCAGGCCATACAGGAAATTTAAGAGATTTTACGCTCGCTGGAGATGATGGCGTAAGAGATTTCACCAATGAAGACAATGATATCAGTAGAATAAGCCTTTCTTTTGGTGTCCGTTTTATTAAGTAAGCAACTTTATAAAACCTGTGCCATAATTTGAGAGAAGATTGAAAATAGGTACAATCTACTTTTAAACCCGAATGATGCATTAGACTTTTATGAGAAAATCATAAATGGCTGTTAGATAGCTGCTTAAATTCTGATTTGCAACGCAGACATGGTCTCCATTATGGTGAGTAGGAAATTAGGATTTAAGTGGCTAATTGACTGTTAGTTATGGTTTGCATCAAATTTCTATTCCATCATTCGGGTTAAATCATTATCTAAAACTCTTTCAAAAAATAAAGACTGCTTTGATTAAAGTAGTCTTTATTTTTTAAGTAGTATTTAACTAAATCTACAATTCAATTCTGAATAATCATCTTATTCCTGAATATTTGCCCCTCACTACTCTCCATTAAATAGAAATAGATCCCATTTTTAAAATTGCGAGTATCAAAGTGTATCTGGTGCTGTCCTTTTTCAACTTTTCTATCAATTAACTTAATCGTTTCCTTACCACTGATATCATATAATCTGATACTGATAGGCTGAGCTATTGATACCTCATAGGTAATTACTGTACTATTATAAGCAGGGTTTGGGTGATTTTGACCAAGACCTGTATGGATGACCGTCTCCTTTACCCCATCAATCAATCCTTGGTCTATTCTTCCATTCGTTTCCCAACCGTTGTCATAGGAACCATCACCACACCTTGTTAAATCCTCCGTTTGAGCTTGTCCATTGTCATTAAATACAATATTTGCACAGTTTGCATTAGGTATTGTATAACTCCACCAATCATTCCCTAAATCTGTCATTGATACGCCTGGCCAATTTGTAGCAACAGTACCTGATGGGGTTACATCCCAATAATGTAAATTGACTGTACTCCAATTAGTAGGTTTTCGAAAGAGAAGGGTCATGCTATTTATATTGGAATTCGGCTTGCTATCAAACCATGTTCCATTCACAAACCAACCCTCACCACACCTTGACAAGTCTTCTGTTTTTTGACTCCCATTATTGCTAAATATAATATTGGCACAAGTTGCTCCTGGCAAAGTATAACCATACCAGCCATCTTCTTCCGGTGTCATTGTAACACCTGGCCAACTAATTTGTTGACTGGTTGGTGTTGCATTCCAAAAGTAAATTTCCGGGTTACTGAAATTTGTTGGTTTAAAGTGAACAATGAGTCCCGCCGCAACAGGGTTAAACAAGTAATTCTCTTCAATAAGGTTAGAAGAAATATTGTCTTCACTAATAGCAATAGCCTTTAAGTCTGTATTTTGATTGATTGCAATTGCTCCATTAAAAACTGGTGAAACATTTGAAGGCGTTGATCCATCCAAAGTATAATGAATTATACTGGTTACATTATTACTGACTGTTAAATTAACATTGATCGTTTCTCCTGCATTAAAAGTTCCACCTTGTGGGCGAGCTATTAAAATAGGCTGTTGAGGTGATTGATCTCCTCTTGGGTCTTGATCGTGCCATATTCCGTTTACATCATACCAACCTGTTCCCGATCTCATCAAATCTTCGGTCTGTTGGTTTCCGTTATTATTAAAAACTAAATTAGTAGATGCAATTCCTACAAAATCATATCTGTACCAATCACCTCCTTCATCTATCATTTGTGGCCCTGGCCAGGTACTATTGGCAAGAATACCTGCTGGGCTGCCATCCCAATGATGAACATTAGGAGTACCCCAATTATTTGGCTTTTGAAAATAAACAGAAAATACCGTAAGTGCACCAGTCGTATAGTTCCTGGTAATAATCCCCGAGTTATTCCCTTCAACATCAATTGCAATTGCTTTTACAGTGGTATTCTCGCTAATTTGAAAACTTGAGTTATATACTTGGCTATTGGTATCAGGGTCAGAACCGTCCGTTGTAAAATAAATAATCGTAGAATTTTCTGCTATGACCGACATAGAAACAGAAGTACCATCAGAATAATGACCACTTTGTGGATTAATTGTTAAAACTGGGTTTGAGCCACCTGAAGACCCATCACCTGCTTGAAAAAAGCCGACTCCATTTGCGCCTATTCTACCTGGGCCATTTAAAACATAAATACCTGCAGAACCAGGTTCTACCCTAAAATTAATATTCCCACCATTCACTTGAACCTCACGACCCGTAACTGCATCTCTATAAACTCCGCTACTTAATCCAGAGAAGGAAAAATCAACAGCACCATCTTTGGCCAGCCCTACAGCTACCTCACTGTCTTGATATTTTCTTACATATCCTACCCCGTTACCTCCGCCATTACCATCCCATCTCCAAGTTCCTTTTTGTAAAGCAGGAACTGCTCTTCTTATGGCATTCAGTTTTTTTAAGTGTTGGTATATCACATGATTACTTGCATTAGCAAACTGATCACCATAGTATGCCCTACCAGTTAAATCTATTGATTGCCTAATCCCTGCTGCATTGTGAATGTCTGCAAATTCCCCTTGCATAAATCGAGTTTCAGTTCCATAATAAACAATAGGAATCCCTCGCCAAGTAAACATAAAGTTGAGACAGGCAGCTAAATTTTCATTACTACCACTATACCTTCTATTCCAATCATTGTTTGGCCCAAAATCATGGTTATCAAGCCAAGTCAGTAAAGTTGAAGGGTCACTATATAAATGATCGTATCTAGCAGCGGCTGTTACTCCTGAAAAATTTTGTCCTTCTTCAAATACCCCATGAAAAGTTGCTTGTGCAAAAAAATCAATCACTGCAATACCTGAATTTTCTGAGCTGTTCACCTCTCCCCTCCATGTGTAGTAATGAGGATTTATTTTGTCTTCATTATGTAATTCATGTCTTAATTGCGCTACTTCTCCAAAAATAAAAAGGTCTGGATTCACAGCTTTAAACTGATCATAAAAATAAAGGACATCTTCTTTACTCATATGTTTCATTGTATCCCAGCGAAAACCATCTACGCCCATATTAATGAATGTTGTATAGGCTGCCACCAAATAATCTCTTACAGCTTGACTTCCTGTATTCAAATCAGGCGTATCGCCAGCTAATGCTCTATTATGTAAGTTTTCTATGTCATCAAACCCTTGTGCAAACCCATTACCAGAATGGTGATACCAGTTTGGGTCTGAAGTATCTAAATAGTTCTCTTTTCCCGGAAAGTTAAAGTTTGCTAAATTCTGGTTATAAGGAGGAGGCATTTTTGCTTGGTTAGCCCTACTCCATATTAAGCCATCTGCGGGATTGGGTGTAAGTCCATCATATTCCCAATTGGGATTATCCTGTAAAACATCTCCGTTTAGGTCTTGACCCCAAGGCTGGTCTGGATCTGTGTTATACTTAATTTCAGCCTGACCTTTTATGCCAAACCTACCTGAATGATTTGTAACTACATCCAAAACAATTTTCATTCCTCTGGCATGTACTTCATTTACTAAATCCTGAAAGGTAGCTCCTTCAGATTCTAATCTTGGGTCAACTTTAGTAAAATCCCAAGCATGGTAACCATGATAATCCAGTGGACCACGGTTCTGCACAATGGGTGTTATCCAAATGGCCGTAAAGCCTAGGTCTTTAATATAATCTAATTTTTGAATTAATCCTTTAAAATCTCCTCTCCAAGTAACATCTTCTGGATTCGTTATAGAAGGATTAATATTAGGGTCTGAATTATATGAGCTCCATTCTGTAGGTGCATTATTATTAGGGTCACCATCAAAAAAGCGAGTAGTAAGAAGAAAATAGATAGATTCCTCCCGAAAATCTACTTGACTATAGACTACATTAGATTGTATGAATAGCCAAAGTGTTAAGAAAAAAACAATTCTTTTCATTCGTAATAGTTTATAAGGTTAGCAATTAAATAAGTGAAAAGTACTAGTTTCCTTATTTGAAAGAAGAATACCTAGATACTTCATAAATGTATGAGAGTATGTGGAAAGAATCGCCTCATTTTATAAGTTGACCCAAGCCAATATAAATTGATACCTTGAAGTTATTTAGCTTTTCTTATCATTTGAATAACTATTGAAACAGCTCGGTAGAGATTGCCTCATTTTGTATGGCACAAAATGACGACCATAATCTGAAGGACTTTTTATCTGTTATTGAGATAATTCATCTGAACCAATCTCTTTACAAAATCCTAAATAATGGATGGTAATTTAATGGTTAAATTAAAGGTTAGGTAACTTATTATTTAAACTGAATTTCTTAGCATATCTAAATCTATTCTAAGAAAAACCACAAACTAATACCGCTTATTCTCAAATGTCCATTACTCTGTCCACTCACATTACATAAACATTACCTCTTATTTTTCCTTCTCAACCTATTAAAAGGCACTTTGGCGAAAGAAATAACAATTAATAAAATGAATTCAGAAAATAAGATTACAGACCAAAAACAATCAACATTGGATAACAGTATTATGTCAGTATTAGGGAAACCTATTAACATACATACAGCCTCATACCTTAGACAGGATGAAGGAACAGATTCCATTTTCGATGACCTAACAAATGATGACTATGATAGCCTGACTGTAGCTGGAAAAGAGTTTAAATTTCCAAAAGAATTTTTACCTGATGGAAGTGACGTACAATTTAATAATTCCACTACAAAAAGAGAGGCCTCTACCGTGGAAGAGTCAGGATCAAATTTCTATTCTTTTGGGGAAAGCTTAGAATCTAAATTCTCTGCTGAAACGAATGTATTGATGTTTAGTACAGAAATTGACCTTGAATTTAACCTTGACAGAAGCGGATGGTCACAAAACTCCTATGCCATGAGTAACCGATCTGTCTTGAGATATCAGTCAAAAATAGAGATGATAGACTATCTCAAGTTCAAATATGCTGCCGATCCAAGTGAAATTTGGGAAACTAATTTATTTAAAAATATTAAAGCACATGCTGGTAATCCTATAGATTATTTTAAAAATCAGGGTACGCACCTTATTTCAGGCATAGCCCTAGGCGCTAGGTATACAATGATGACTTACACGGAAGCAGGTGGAAGCAAAAAACTAACAAAATTAGCCGCAGCAATTAATGCTAAATCAGATGGACTTTTTGGAATAGGAGGATCTAAATATGATTTAAGTTTTTATCGAAAAAAATTAACAGAAAGTGGTTTTGATAAGTCTCATCTAACCTTTAAAGCTGAAGGGATAATTAGCAGTAAGGGTGATGTGGATGATCCTGCGGTAGTTTCCTATAATGGTCAACTACTTCCTATATATGAATTAATAGAGGCATTTGACCAAGATGGTTTGGCAGCTATTTTTAAGCGTGAATATTTAAGGTATAAAGGAAATTTTACAATCACCTCAAATACAAAGACAATCGCTACTTTAAATCCTGGGAATAGTAATCAAACAGCACTCAAACTAGGCACAACAAGTATCACAGAAGATGATGTTTATTTATTAGGAATAGCTTTTGAGGATCCTCTTGATAAATCCTATTTAATTACTTTTACAGATGAAAGTAATGGCTTAATAACCTTATCAGGAGACAATGTTAATGCAAAAAATATTGCTTCATTACTCAACATAGATACAAGCACTGTGATAAGGTCTGGCCCTAACAGCCCTAGTGGTTTAAAAAAACTTAAAAATATCCATGTAAGTATTTTACATGACAACAACTCTGTAGTCACAATTTTTTCTTCTAAGAATTGCCAATACACTAATAATAAATGGTATACAATTCCTTCAGGAAATGGCCTGACTGATGCATCGGTTGTTGGAATGTCAAAGAAAATACAAAGTATGATTGTCCCAAAAAACAAAGAAGTAAGAGTATATGGCGGCATTGGTTTTACGGGGAGGTTATGGTGTAATATCGCAGGATCAAACCATTTAGAGGGAAATGACAGTACATTTGCCTTACAAGTGTTTGGTGATAATCAAGCAAAGTCAATTAAAATCAATGATCAGAAAAATCCTTTGATCACACTATTTGTTAATACAGATTACTATGCAAGAACAGGTGGTAAAGGTTTATTCTCACTACCAATTAAAGATTATGATAGTTTAGATGATGATTATCTTAAAAAGAATCTGAAAGGTTTCTTTTCTATTGAAGAATTAGAAAATGTAAAGTTCCGTTTATATGCAAGAGTACTTTCTATGATTATTCCAGCTGGTGTTTCGTCAAGTTTTTATAAATCAGCAGGCCACAAAAAAGTAAAAGCTTTTGGTGTCAAAGCCTCGAATGAAAATATTGCAATTACCCTAGATAAAAAGCATAAAACTTACAAAAACGCAATCATAGAAATGAAGTTAAAAAAAGAATAAGAACAATCATGATAGGAGTATTCTGGGTTGCGACCAGGTCATCGATTGGATTTAAAAACATGTACTTGTTACCACTTATCTATTCCTATTTAATAGTATAAAGTCAAACTCTTGCCAAAAAGTCAAACAAGGTTTGATCAGTTTTAAGATTCAGTTTTTTACGTAGCCTAGACCGAGCGGAAACTACACTTCGCTCGGTTATGTTTAATAAAGCAGCGGCCTCTTTAGAGGATAGGTTCAGCTTCATCAAAGCAGCTAATTTAATCTCAGCATTGGTTAAATCTGGAGCTATTTTATATAGGTTGTCATAAAAACCAGCATTCACGGCCTCAAATCTCATTTTAAACTCTTTCCAGCCTTCTTTTTGATGTAGGGATTGTTCTATCATCCTGCCTGCATTTCTAACTGCCATACTTGGTTTCTCTACTCCTTGATTGCTGTAAGACAAAAACTGATCCCTTACCTCACTCAGTAATTCATTTTTCTCTATCATCTGTAAAGTGAAAGTGGTCAACTCCCTATTTTTAGTCTCTATATCTACTTTTAATTTAGCAAGTTCTATTTTCAATACCTTGGCCTGATAGGTAATAGCAAAAGTGAAAACAACCATTTCGATAATTCCGGATATCCTAAATTCACTGATGGTCAATCTTATAAAATCAAATCCAAAAAAAGTATAATTATAAAAATACCATGACATCACCAGCATGGGAGTGTAAGCAAAAAGAAAAAACCTCGCATAAATATTCTTCTTAAATAATGGAATACCAAAACCCAGTACATAAAAGGAGATCATCAGAATCAAAATATTTTCAGTCAATACGAAATGAGTATAGGATCCTGTAAAAACGAAAATCAAGTTTGTAATTAACGGTATCACAAGCAGTAAATTAACCCTCTTCCAAATTTTCAAATATTTTGGATAATTTTCTAATTGCATATATTCTTTAGTCAGCAAAGCCAAAGAAATCAATACCATTAAGTTAAAAAAAGGCTCTATGTGGTCATGAATCCATCCCGAACCAAGAAACAGATAAGTAAATCCATCTCTGTAACCAATGGTTAAGGTTAATGAAATTAACATAAAAGCATAATAGAGATAGGTTCTTTTTTTAGAGTTGACAAAATGAAAGAGATGGAACAAGACTACAGCGAATACAATCCCATAATAAAACCCTATTTTCATTAGGTCATCTCGCTCTTGGATATAATATGCCTCCTCTTTAAAAATTTTCAATGGAATAAAGCCTTCTTTATAACAATTTACTTTTAAAAAATAAGTAGTCTCATTTTCAAAGGAAGTCAAAGGAAATGATATATATCTTGTGTTTTTGAGCGGTTCAATTATTTCTTTTTGATGATATAAAGTTGCATTATTACTATGTGGAAAACTAATTTCCAAAACGCTACGTTCCTCAGGGGGCAATATTATTTTAAACCAGTAAACACCATTCTCAAAACCATTGTTTATCTCTTCTTGATAAGTTAGAAAAGTCTTGAGCTGTATATCTTCAATACTAAACAGTTCATCTTGATCTTTCAAAAAACTAACCTCAGATTTACCTTTAGTTAAGTTATTAATCCAATGTCGTTTAGTTAGTATCCATATATAATCGACTGTTAATGAGCTTTTTGTATTTTTTATTCTTATTTTCTGTTACTTTTTTTCGATATGATTTATCTTTAGGGGTATATAGAGGGTACTGCAACTAAAGCAGCAACA
>CALGOB010000124.1 GCA_937958005.1 uncultured Cyclobacteriaceae bacterium | reverse complement strand
AAAACACAGACAGGTTAATTTAAATCCGAAAAAATAAAAACAGTAAACCAGTGGTTATCACGACAGATTGTTTATAGTTACGATCTTTCCTTTTTTCTCAAGTTCATCAAACAAATAATTAGTAATTATGAATTCATAATTACTTTGACAGGCTAAGAAAAGTAGCGTGTAGAAGAAATAGGCTCTATACAAAACCTATCGTGATAATCTTTCCTATCTCCTTAGATATTTACAACAATATCCATAATTATTATGCTCGACTAGTTAGTTTTGACACAACAAAGCTAATTCAAAATGCACTTGAAGGATCAGTTTACTGTTTTAAAAATCTCCAGAGTCGTCAATGCGATACTATGCTTGACCTTCCTTACTATTCCTCTTTATGCAAAACAAAAAGAAATTAGTTTAGTAGAAGCTAGCAATACATTTCTAAAAAACAGAAATTATACTGGTTGTATTTCATTGTTAGAATCCATCCACTCAAAGGGCACTTATTTAGAGAGGTCTTTCATTGGGGATAGTGCAGAAAAGAATATCCTTTTAAGTAATCTAGGAGAAGCTTATTTCAAGAACCGAAATTTCAAAAAAGCGCTTCAAACTCTCCAAACAATTAATTTAAATAGCAATCCAGCTAAAGAAGAGAGGTATGCTTTGTTTAAAAGTTATCAGACCTTATCAGAAATTTATTGGTTCAAAGCAAATGCTGACAGCGCATACTTTTGGAATACTAAAGCATCCGACTTGATCAACAATGATGCGCAGATGAAGTCCGAGGATTTAGTAATGAAAGCCAAGTTGTCAATTATTCTTTCGCCTGACAAAGCCCCTCAGTTATTCAAAAGAGCCCTTGAAGCATTAGATACAACCCATGTTAAAATTCTGGACTTATATATTTTCATGCCTGAAATAATAGCAGAGGACTCTGCATTATTCTATATCAACAAAGGCATAAAACTAGTTGAAAACAACTTCCAAAAAGACACTTTATTATTAGTGGATTTACATTTACAGAAAGCTTATTTAGAATATTTAATAGGTGATTTTAATGTCTCCAAAGAAGTGATCGAGAAACATTTAGAGCCAATCATTTTTAAGCCACATCAGATAAATAAGAGAAAGTATGAATTCCTCAAAACTCAATTTTATAGAATAGGGCTACTTACCTATCAAGCACTAGGTGATTATGAAAAATGTATCAATTACGGAAAAGGCTTCTTAACAATTTCTCCCAATTTCTATGAAAAAGGCCATTCCCGTTATGGAGAATTATATAGAGACTTAGCAATCAATTACCTCTCCCTGAACAGACTCTCCACCTACTTATCATACAATCAAAAAGCAATTGATATTTTTAAGCATCACCCTAATCACAAAAGAAGTCGTATTTCTCTAGAAATTCAAAAAGGATTAGTCTCAAAGGATTATAATGCCTGTATAGCCTGGACAGATTCCTTGACTAGCTATGACTTATCTCATAATTACTTTAGTATAGGAACCGTACTAGCTATGCAAAATAAGGTTTTTAGCCTACTTAAATTGAAAAAAGAAAAAAAAGCCATTCAGCTAAGCAAGTCTATTTTATATAATCTAATCAAGGCTGGATACACAGATTTTAATCAGTTAGCTCCTTATTACAATTCACAAATAATTGCCTATGAAAACCTAATAAGAAAACAAAATACGGATTCCAATCCTGCAGATAGTGTATCCATTCATGAATTGGATCTCCTTTACCAAGAAATTATTCCTAAAGCACTTGCAACCACTCATCCAACCAAAGACATTGTTGATCTTATTAACTCTTTCGCAATGCATCAATTGAGTACTGAGAAATGGGATAAAACAATACCATTATTAGATAAGGCTATTCAATTGAATACTTCAAAAGAGGATATTACTTCAGCCAATAAAATCAACTATATGCCTTCGTTTTTTAGGTCCCTAGCTTACAAAGGAATCTATTTTAAGAAAAGGTTTGAAGCAACAAAAAATATTGAGGATTTAAAAAAATCAGTAAAACACTATACTGAATGCAATTCTTTAATCAATGATTTTTTCCAAAAACAAGGGTCACTCAATGATAAATTATCACAAATTGACAATGATTATGCTCAATATGAAGAAGATTTGATTGCTGTTTTGTTTCAATTATGGAACCTAGAAAAAAATCAAAATCATCTCAATGAGGTTTTTGAGTTGATGGAAAAAAGAAAGTCTTATCTCTTATTAGAAAGTCAGCAGACTAAAAACGCAGTACACCTTCTAAATCTACCAGACAGCATTCTCTTAAAGGAATCCAGTCTTATTAAACAAATAAATTACCTAGAGGGAAAAATTTATCAAGACAAAAAAAACAACATCCTTCAAAAAAACGCTTATAGTTATGATTTAACATTAGCCAAAAGCAACCTTGAAAGCTTACAAAAACATCTTGAAAAAAGTTATCCATCATACTTCAAAGTTAGGTATGATAAAAGCTTAATTTCATTAGCTGACTTGACTAAAAAACTAAAGTCAGATGAGGCCTTGCTGCATTATTATAGTGGACAGAAAGACTCCTATGTATTGCTTGTAACGAATAACAAGCAATCACTCATTAAATTGGAAAAATTAAGTCTCTCTACCTTAACAAAATTCAGGAATAGTTTAGACCCACTACAAGTAAGCAAAGATATGTCACAAGCTTACTTTCACTTTACTGAATCGGCTTTAAATATTTACAAGACTCAATTTGCCCAAGCACTTAAAGAGTTAAACAGCATCAACAAATTTTATATAGTTCCAGATGGGTTTCTGCATTATGTCCCTTTTGATGCCTTAATAGATGTAGAACCTAGCAAGGGAAGCCCTAATTTTAAAAACCTGAGTTACCTTATCAAAAAACATACTTTTTCCTATAGTTATTCTGCTACCAATTTATTCAGAGAAGGTGGTCAAGTTGCAAGTAAAAGCAATGAAGTTTTAGCCTTTGCTCCTAGCTACAGAAATACACCTGAAAATCTTAAAACAGGTAAAGAATTGCGCAATTTGAATTTTAACAAATCCGAAATTCTTGAGATTAACAAATTATTCACAGGTAATTTCCTAACTGCAAAAAAAGCTAAGAAAGGTACTTTCATGGCTTTGGATAAACCATACAACATTTTCCATTTTGCAATGCATGCTATTATAGATGAAGAAAAGCCGCTCTACTCATACCTTGCTTTTTCCAACCTGAAAACAAAGACAAGTAACAATCTTTATGCATTTGAAATATTTAAAATGAATATCAAGGCAAAAATGGTCGTTTTAAGCGCTTGCAATACGGGCTATGGCAAACTCTACAAAGGAGAAGGAGCCATGAGCTTGGCTAAAGCATTTACTTATGCGGGGAGTGCTTCTGTAGTTATGAGTCAATGGAGAGCAAATGATGAATCTTCAAAAATCATCATGGGGGATTTCTACCAAAATTTAGCAAAAGGAGATAGAAAAGACGAGGCTTTAAGAAAAGCCAAACTATCTTTTTTTGAATCAGCTAACCTCCACCAATCAGCTCCTGCTTATTGGAATAATTTCATTGTTTCTGGTGATGTAAGCCCTATTGTGGGCCACTGGTGGACTAATGTTTGGCTATGGACGGTCATAGCTCTTTTCATCTTCTCAAGTATGATAGTCTTATTTCTCAGAAAACGGTTTTAAGATCAGTTCAGCTCTTCCAACAGTTTCTGCGCTTCTTTTTCATAAATCCCTTGCTCAGAAATAATTGATTGTAATTTAACTTTAGCGAGTTCGTAATTATTATTTTTAATTGCTAAGAGTCCTAAATACCAATTAGCATGCTGTATATTAAATGCATCATTATTCTCAATGACAATTTGTTTAAAAACCACATTTGCTTCTTCCTGTTGCCCAGTTTCAATTAATGACACCCCTAAATAAACAGACGCTATTTTATAGGTTTGCCTTAATTTGGTCCCTTTTAATAAAGGAATTGCTTTTTCATATTCACCTAGCTCATAAAGCTCTATTCCTTCCGGTATCTCTACTAAATCCCTTACACTGTTGTTTGCAGGAAGTTTTTGGTAATAAGCAGCATATAACTCCTCACTATTCACCTTTTCAAGCTTTGACCAGTTTGGGATAAAAACCACTAATAACAATATCACAGCAGCTGCTACTGCACCCAAATAATAATTAGAGTTTATTTTACGTATTTTTCCTTTAGAAGTGGTAGTTTTTTCCATTTGATCAAAAACCTCTTTAACTTCTTTTTTAAAAGCTACTCTTTGATGTGCTAATATACCTGCCATTACATCTCTGGACGAATTTAACTCCTGTCTGAAAGGCTCTGATTGACTGTATAACTTATCAAATTCTTCCTGTTCATTTATGCTTAGGCTTTTGTCTAAATACCTAAGGATTAATTCTTCTTCTTTTTCTGAAATAGCCATACTAACATTAATGTTTTAAATTCGATTTACCAGCCAACTCATTCGCCTTTTCTTTCAATTCTTTAAAGCATCTATATTTTAAAGAACTAACAACTGCTGCGCTGCTGAATCCCATTATTCCCGCTATTTCTTCCATGTTTTTGTGCTCAAAATAAAAATACTTAATAATTCTCAAGCATTTTTCTCCTAGCTTTAGAAGAGCCTGTTGTGATACATCCAATAATTTTTCTTTTAATAATGCCGGGCTTTCCTGATCTGCTCCCAGCACATTCCTATATTCATAAAAGTACCTCTCTACATCAGGTATTGAATCTCTCTTTTTCTTTTCTTTCTTATAAGTATTCATCCACATCATGTAGCAAGTACCAAACAAATAGCCCTTGACATCCTTCACTTCTTCTAAGCCCTCTTTTTGGGCCTTTTCCCAAAGTATCATAATAGCATCTATAAATATATCTTCCGCTTGCTCATTATTACAGCCTACTTTCCTATATAAATAAACAATGCATTCACTTTTAAAAGAATAAATAGATTCCAAGAACGCACGTTTATCTTTCTTTCCTAAATGGCTTAAAATCTCACTCGTATTCAACACCTGCTAAGTAATAGTATGTACAAAACAACAATCTAAACACTTATCAGAGCGAATTCAACAAAAAAGTTATAAACCATGGACTAGAATAGAAAAATAGTACTAAATTCTATTGCACATACTAAACATTATCACGATTGGTTTTGCATAGCATAAATTACTTCTATACGCTATTCATTTGAGTCTGTCAAAGTAATTATTAATTCATAATTACTAACCTGAACTCTATTAATACTTTCCTCCATTTTTCAGTTCTTAACTCACATATTTAGGTCATTTACCAGCTTTTTGTCTGGGGGATCCCGTTAATCGCTCTGATAGCGATCTCAAACAGCAAGGGCTGCCCTATTTCCACTGCGGCAGAAAATCTTTCAAAACTGCTCTGAGTAGACGTAGACCTTCTATACGCACTTTTTATAATCAAATTTAAGTTACTAATTATTAGTTTGATAAACCTGAGTCAAAAGGAAACATCGCAACTACAATCATTCTATCGTGATAAACTCTACTGTAAGATTAACAGTAAATAAAAAAGCTTTCGTCAAAATACAATCAAATAGGTTCAACAGGATAATTGACATCATTTTTAAGCAGTGTCATATAAAGCTTACTTATTATGCGACTAACTGATCATAACATTTTATACTTAGGATAATGAGATCAATCTTTTTCTTTCTGCTATCAAGTCTTTTTTCTTTTCTCAGTTATTCACAACATTTATTCTCCATTACTGGAAAAGTTATAGATGAAGAATCTGGGAAACCACTTGCTTATGCTTCGGTATTCTTAAATAACACCACTTTTGGGGCAATAACCGAGGAAGATGGTTCTTTTAGTTTTGAAGCCAACCCTGGTTCATACGATCTCATCGCGAACTTCTTTTCTTATTCTCCTATTATATTCAAAATAACAATTGATTCATCGTTCAATAAAAGTTATGTACTCAAAATGACCCCTATTCAATATGATTTAAAAGAGATTTCTGTTGAATCTTCTAGAGGTAAGGAATGGTATGATAACTATGAGATATTCAAACAAAATTTTATTGGCACTTCAAAAAACTCATTGAATTGCGAAATTCTGAATCCCGAGGTACTCATTATTGATTTTAATCACAAAAAAAGAACATTAGAAGTAAAGGCCAGAGATGCCCTAATCATAGAAAACAAAGCATTGGGTTATAAAATCCACTACCTTTTGCAAAATTATACTCAAGACTTCTCATCAGGCTATACCACTTTTCTTGGTTATCCGAGGTTTGAAAAATTAATTGGTAAGAAGGGTAAGAAAAAGAAATGGGACAAAGAAAGAAAACGAGCTTATCTCGGTTCCAATATTCATTTTTTCAGAAGTGTCTGCAATGGAGAGCTAGACTCAGAGGGGTTTTCTGTTATAGAAGTAATTAAAAAGCCCAATCCAAACAGACCTTCTGATGAGGAAATAAAAAATGCCAGAACTAAATTAAGAGCTTCGGTCAGCAATGGATTGTCTTTGTCTTCTGATTCACCAGCTAGGGTTACTATTTCACAGGCTTCTAATCCTAGGTTCATTAACTACACCAATAATCAATTACTAAAAACTAGTGATTTTACGCATGTAAAATCAGCAAAAACCATTCTCGCATTTGAAAATTACTTACAAGTTACTTTTGAAAAAGAATATGCAGAATTCGCATTTAAAGGCAAGAAGGATAAAACGCCACAAAACACTATGTTATCTTTAGTAAATGGCCCATCAGAAATTTCTCAAAA
The DNA here is from genome assembly GCA_937958005.1 of uncultured Cyclobacteriaceae bacterium. Taxonomy (GTDB): domain Bacteria; phylum Bacteroidota; class Bacteroidia; order Cytophagales; family Cyclobacteriaceae; genus JANSWY01. The sequence goes on along the minus strand of CALGOB010000124.1, from coordinate 7,566 downwards.
CGGCCTGCTGAATGATCCACTGACGGTCTTATATAACGGATACATGGGTTGGGAAAAAATTGCTGATATGTTACCAACGGATTATGAACTTTTAGAGACTTCAAAATAAGTCGCTAATTGTTAAAAGGGTTCAATTTTGTTTTCAATCGATACAATACGGATTATTTTTGTTCAAAATCGTACGATTTTTTAAAAATTTCAAAGCATTAATTACCTGATAAACAACCCATTAATTTTATGGCACAAAAATTATAATCATAATTAGGACGAACATACGAGCCTTGTTATGATAAAGAACTACATAAAAATTGCCATCAGATCACTCATTAAACAAAAATTCTATGCTGTTCTTAACATTGCAGGTTTATCGGTGGGTTTAGCCTGCTTTATTTTAATAGCACTTTATGTAAATGATGAACTTAATTATGACAAGCATCTTGCTGATTCAGAAAGGGTTTATCGGTTTGATTTCAGCGGAGAAATAGGTGGAAAATCCTTTATTTCCTCTGCATCACCAGCTCCTGCAGCAAAAACGCTAGTTAATGACTTCCCGGAGATAATTTCAGGTGTCCGTTTCAGGTCTACTGGGAATGTATTGGTCAATAAAATAAACAGTTCAACCTCTTTAATCATAGAAAACGCTGTTTTTGCTGATCAAAACATATTTACTTTTTTTGGCCTTCCCCTTAAATATGGTTCTCCAGAAACGTCTTTCAATAATAAGAATTCAATTGCTTTAAGTGCAACTAAATCCAAGGCCATTTTTGGTGACAAAAACCCAATAGGTGAATTTTTAATCCTCGACAATAACTCAGAAAAGTCCTATGAGGTAACAGCAGTTTATGAAGATTTACCAGACAACACACACTTTCAATTTGAAATGTTTTTGAATATGGAAGGTTTAAGAGAAAGCCGAAGTAATTATTGGTTAAATCTCAACTTTGTGACTTATTTTAAATTAGCCAAAGGGATAAATTATAAAGATTTAGAGGCTAAGTTTCCTAAAATGACGGAAAAATATGTTGGAGATGAAATAGAAGAGTTAATAAATGGAGATAGAAAAGCACTTGCACAACCTGATGCCCCAGCTCGGTTCTCTTTATTCCCAATGCTTGATATTCATTTAAAGTCAAATAAAACTGGTGAAATAGAAACGAATGGAGATATCAAATACATTTACATTTTCTCAGCAGTAGCTCTATTCATATTGATACTCGCCTGCATCAATTTCATGAACCTTGCGACTGCGCGCTCCACTAAACGAGCCAAAGAAGTAGGACTTAGAAAAGTTATGGGAGCCTACAAGAAAAATTTGATTAGTCAGTTTCTTGCAGAAGCTATTGTCATTAGTTCTATTTCTATGCTCATAGCCATCCTGCTAGCTGGCACTTCACTCCCATACTTCAATCAATTGGCAGGTAAAACCATTAAGGAAAATGTATTTGTGGAACCCGCATTTCTAACAATGATATTGGTAATCACTCTCATTGTAGGCTTAATGGCAGGAAGCTACCCAGCATTTTACCTCTCTAAATTTAACCCAATAGAAACCCTCAAAGGGAAATTAAACCTTGGCTTAAAAAGCGCTGGAATTAGGAGTGCCTTAGTGATCTTTCAGTTTCTAATTTCTATCTCCGTAATTACTGGTACAGCTGTAGTCTATGACCAATTATCTTATATTCAAAACAAAAAATTAGGTTTTAATAAAGATCATGTAATCATGGTAAAAGATGCTTGGCTTTTAGAAGATAAATTAGCTGTTTTCAAAAATGAAGTAACTAACCATGTAAACATACTCAGTGGTACAGTTTCCTCATTTTTACCTGTAAAAACGGCAAATAACAACAATGTCTTTTTCACAGAAAGAAACCCCACTACTTCTAACAATTACTTGCTGAAAAACAGTACCGTAGATTTAGATTACATCTCTACACTAGGCATAGAGATCATTAGTGGTAGGAATTTTTCTAAAGACTTTATTTCAGATAGTACTGGTGTCCTTTTAAATGAAACTGCGGTTGCACTCATGCAAATTGATAACCCAACAGAAAACTTCGTTTATTCATTTGATAATGGTGTCTTAGTCCCTAGAAAAATACTTGGAGTCATGAAAGATTTTCATTTTTCCTCAATGAGAAATTCTATAGGGCCTATTTTGCTTGAGTTGGGAAATAGTAATGACTATATCAGTTTCAGGGTAAATGGAGATAAAATAGAAGAGTCGTTAGCGATGATCAAAAACAAATGGAATGAAATAGGGGCAGGAAAACCATTTGATTATGAATTTTTAGATGTAAAGTTTCAAGAATTATATGACTCAGAACTAAAGATTGGTAACATCTGTGGGGTATTCTCAATTCTAGCAATATTCATTGCTTGCTTAGGGTTATATGGTTTAGCAGCCTTTACTACGGAGCAAAAAACTAAAGAGATAGGGATTCGAAAAGTCCTAGGTGCATCTATTACTAGTATCATTGCTTTGATATCTAAAGAATTCACAAAACTGATCTTAATCTCTTTTGTCATGGCAAGTGTCTTAACTTATTACTTAATGAATAGCTGGTTAGAAGATTTTGAATATAGGACCGATTTAAAACCTAGCACTTTTATTTTAGGTGGAGCATTAGCCTTATTCATTGCCCTATTAACAATGGGGGCACAATCATATAAAGCTGCTAAAATGAATCCTACCAAATCACTTAGAGGCGAATAATGGTCATTTAAAAGCTAAATCAATCCATATAAAGCCTATATGGCTAACTCAATTGATGTACTGAGATTATGACGAGATCTACTCAAGCGCTTTTGTAAAGTGTTTGTACTAATCAGGTATTTGTAGTAAACTTTTGTAATCGGATTACACAAATCCTATGATAAATAGGCACGCATTACAGCTAAAGCTTAAATGCGCGCCAAAGAATTATAAGATTTTACTTCTTATTGGAGGCTGACTATATTGGTGCAACCACAGTAAGACCATCTACTGTTCCTATGGCATCAAATTGGTCATCACATAGCCTCATGATCCAATTATTCCATTTAGTTACCTTGATGTTAAACTTTTTTCTACTGCTACTTTTTCTTTTGTTTTGAACAACTAGGCGGTCAGGGTTACAGATTGTTCCCTGGGTATCGTGATGTAAGATCATGTTTCCTACCATTTGCAATTCCTTGTGAAATCTTCTTTTCTTCCATCTTCTTCTTCTTTTCTTATACCCTGTTACTTTAGCCACAGTCCATTTAACAAATCCATAGTTTCTAATAGCAATACTTACCTTTAGACTTTTATCACCATTGTTTCCATATTTGACAACTCTTTTGTGTTTCACACATTGCCCACTATTTCTAGTACTTCGACCACTGGATTTATGATTGATTACCTCATCAACATACTTGCTAGAAACACCTGCTACATTTAACCTCGAAGACTCATTTAACAACAGTTGCATGATAGGATCATCTAGGTAATCATTGGTAGGATCTTTAGAAAAATCCAGTTCATCACCGCTATTGGCTAGCCATTGGTCTTCTAACGATTTTACCTTTGCCCACAAAGGATTGAAAGGCAACTTACGTGCAATTGCTTCCTGCAGACTAACATCACTTATTTGATCTTTTTCCAAGAGATCTTCCAACTCATTATCGATCTCTTCCTCATTGCCGAAAGACTTTTTAAGGTCAGCATTATTCAGCACGTACTCACGTAAATTGTCAATGGCTATCTCATAACTATTGTTCCAATTTTCGTCAGCTGACTCAATCATTTCATAAGCACTTCTGAAGTCATCTTCGGACCTAAAGTAAAGCTCACCACCAGAGTTTTGCAGTCCTTTCAAATCTGTAGTAGGTACACTTCGTTTCAGATTTCCAATTGTGTTATTATAGAAGTTCATGAAACCGGAATGTTCTTCCAGAGGAGATTGATCCAAGGAAGTAAACTTCACAATCGCGGATTCTTGATCAGACACCTGATCCAAGATTTCATTCTCTTCCTTACATTGACAAAAAATTAGGACTGATAATGTGATAACAATCAGTTTTTTCATAATTAATAGTGTTTTTTTAAATAGTTAAAAAGTTGAGCAAAAATTTATGGTAAGCCTTAGCTACTGAACCCGTAAATTGATGCAGATATTAATTAGTAATCGGAAAACCATTATCTAAACATAAAAAACAAAAAATTTGCTAAGTCATCCATCTAATAGGGTCAGTACTCAGTCTACAATCGTGTCTTAGATCCCTCCCCTCAATCTTTTCCCATCTTGTCATGTAAAAGGATTTTCTGGAGGTGAGATCCAAGACACAAACTCAGGTGGAAGACATATTATAGACGGGCTCCAATTAGCTCAAAAATTCTTTAGGCCAAATAAATAATCCTAAAATCTAAACAAGTCAAAACTGATCCACTCCGATCTATTTTGTGTCCAAAAACGAACTATTTTTAAAATAAGGAGATTTATAAAGTAATGATAATCAAATAGTTGAAATTATGGCACAAAAATTATTATCCTATTAGACACAAACTTAAGTACCTTACTATGATCAAGAACTACATAAAGATTGCCATCAGATCACTTATTAAGCAAAAATTTTATGCTGCACTGAACATAGCAGGTTTATCAATAGGCCTTTGCTGTTTTATTTTAATTGCACTTTATGTAAATGATGAATATAAATATGACCGTCATTTCTCAGAAGCTGAACAAATTTACCGAATGGATTTCAGTGGGGAAATTGGAGGCAATACATTTGTCACTTCTTTATCCCCTGCTCCTGCAGCTAAAACTTTATTAAACGACTTCCCGGAAGTACTGGATGTTACTCGCTTTAGAAGCACAGGGAACTGGCTAATCAATAAAGCTAATAGCAGATTCCCCATCAAAATAGAAAGTGCAATCTGGGCCGATAAAAATATATTTTCTTTTTTTGATCTTCCACTCAAGTACGGTGATCCTGAAAAGTCTTTTCAAAAACCAAAAACACTAGCACTTAGCGCTTCAAAAGCGGCTGCCATTTTTGGAGAAATAAACCCAATAGGTGAAATAGTACATTTAGATAATGATCCAGACAATTCATATGAGGTTACAGCAGTATATGAAGACCTTCCTGAAAACACACACTTTCATTTTGAAATGTTATTGAACATGGAAATGTTGGAAGAAAGTAAGTCTAGTTATTGGCTAAGTGTCAATTTTTCCACCTATATCAGGTTAGCGAAAGAAGCCAATTATAAAGATTTAGAAGCCAAATTTCCTGAAATGGCCAAAAAGTATTTTGGTCAAGAATTAGAAGATTTACTTAATGTTGACAGAGAAGTGCTTGTCCAAGCTAATTCACCTGCCAAATTCTCTCTCTACCCAATGCTTGACATCCATTTAAACTCTAATAAAAATGGAGAATTGGAGGCCAATGGAGATATTAAATATGTTTATATCTTTACAGCAATCGCTCTATTTATCTTACTATTGGCATGTATCAATTTCATGAACTTAGCGACTGCACGCTCTACCAAACGAGCAAAAGAAGTAGGTCTAAGAAAAGTCATGGGAGCACACCAAAAGCACCTAATCAATCAATTTCTTGCGGAAGCCTTAGTAATCAGTGCTCTTTCCACTTTAATCGCCATTATGATGGCAGGCCTTTTGTTATCGCCTTTTAATGAATTGGCCGGTAAGGCAATTAGTGATGAAGTCTTTTTAGAACCAACCTTCTTAGTTGCTATTTTCACTATCATCATCATCGTAGGACTTTTAGCTGGTAGCTACCCCGCATTTTATTTGTCAAAATTCAATCCAATAGAAACATTAAAAGGCAAATTAAATCTTGGCATGAAAAGTAATGGAATCAGAAGCATATTAGTTGTCTTCCAGTTCTTCATCTCAATTTCAGTAATTACAGGCACAGCAGTCATCTACGACCAGTTATCTTATATACAAAACAAAAAACTAGGGTTCAACAAAGAACATGTAGTCATGGTAAAAGATGCTTGGCTATTAGGAAATAAAATTAACATTTTCAAAGATGAGGTGATTAAAAACACTTTTGTGACCAATGGTACTGTAGCTGGTTTTTTACCTGTCAATACTTTATCCAACAACAATGTTTTCCTTACAGGCAGCAATCCATCAAGCTCAACCAATTACTTATTAAGTAATAACCTAGTCGATCATGATTATATTCCTACTTTAGGTATAGAAATTGCCGAAGGTAGAAATTTCTCCAGAGATTTCATTTCAGATAGTACAGGTGTCATACTAAATGAAACAGCTGTTTCATTAATGCAAATGGATGACCCCATAGGGAAATACATTTACTCATTTGATGTCAATAACAGAGAGACTCCTACGCTACTCCCTAGAAAAATAATAGGTGTAATGAAAGACTTTCATTTTTCATCCCTCAAAAATTCCATAGGCCCTATGTTATTTGAACTTGGTCAAAGTACTGGATATATCAGTTTTCGGGTACAGGGCGAAAACTTGGAAAAAGCTTTGTCAACTATAGAAAATAAATGGGACAAAATAAGTGCCGGGCAACCATTTGATTATGAGTTTCTGGATGTGAAATTTCAGGAATTATATAGCTCAGAATTAAAAACCGGGAATATATGTGGGGTTTTTTCCGTATTGGCTATCCTCATTGCTTGCTTAGGCTTATACGGCTTAGCTGCATTTACTACAGAACAAAAAACTAAAGAAATAGGCATTCGCAAAGTATTGGGAGCTTCTATTACCAGCATCATCACTTTAATCTCAAAGGAATTTACAAAGCTTATCTCAATCTCCTTTGTCATGGCCAGTGTACTGACTCATTACTTAATGAGTAGTTGGCTAGAAGATTTCGAATACCGCACCGACTTAAAATCAAGCACCTTCATTTTAGGTGGGGCCTTCGCTTTGTTCATTGCTTTGTTAACCATGGGAGCACAATCCTACAAAGCAGCTAAAATGAACCCTTCCAAATCACTGAGAGGGGAATAAAGGATATTTAGAAAGTTAAATTCAGCACTCCTTAATCAAAAAGGTAGACTTTCATCAAGTTTACCCTTTTACCATTCAGGTCTTTTAAAAAGCCTAAATGGCAATATTAGATTGGGTCTTCAAATCGCTTTTTCTACTAACAAATCTGAAAAAGTAATATTCATTATTCCAGATCTATCAATTTTAACTAAACCTCGCTTACTTTCACATAAAATAATGAGGCTAATCTTTATTTTATATTACTGGCATCCAAGTAAAACTGAAATTGAAGAAAAACTGCTCTTGATATCGTTTAACCAAAGATTATTTCTGAAGTTCAAAAACACCCCCTATAAATCAATCGAAGGGCTGACAACTCTAGCTTTCGTCCGTTTTTTCCCGCCAAGCGGCCTTGTCGATGAAAAAAGGACCGGGCGGCCGCCAAAAAAATCAACAGGGTCGCCTGGCGAATAATTTAAAGCTCCCACCCTAAACCCGGCAGCGGCCGACCGTCTCGCACACCCCGCTAAATGATCACCGAGACGGCGTACCGTGCCAACCCTCCAAAATGTATAAAAATGAAAACCTTTTTCTCGGATACTAGTAA
>CALGOB010000123.1 GCA_937958005.1 uncultured Cyclobacteriaceae bacterium | reverse complement strand
CTTCCTGCTCATTTAAAAGGAAGTGATTTTGGTCCGAGCCTAAAGAGCTATATCCTTTATCAATACCACCATTGTCATGTCTCTCAACCGCTGCTTTTAGAACAATTCGTTGAGTTTGGTATCCGTATTACATCGGGGCAGCTTAGCAGGATTATTACCCACGGCCATAAGCATTTCCATCAGGAAAAGGAATCACTTTTATCAGAAAGCCTTCAAGAAGCGCCTTATTTACAAACTGAAGATACTGGAGCCCGACATAAGGGACAAAATGGCTATTGTACTTTTATAGGTAACCATTTATTCTCTTACTTCCAAAGTACAGGCTCGAAAAGCAGAATCAATTTCCTAGAAGTACTTTCAGTTAACCCAAGCTACTTATTTAATGAAGATGCTTTAGCTTACGGTCAAGCTCAAGGGCTTACAGCCAAAAACATAGAGATCATAGCCTCCCTTCAAGGTCAGGTCTTTGAAGATAAGTTAGCTCTGGAAAAAGAACTGATGAGCCTTCAAGTAGCCAAGTATGCGATAAAGACCATCATTGAAGCGGGCTTACTGGCAGCACTTATTGAGAAAGGGCTCTCACCACAAATGGTTATCCTTAGTGATGATGCTGGACAATTCAACATCCTTGAACATGCCTTGTGTTGGGTGCATGTGGAAAGAAATTTACAGAAAACCCACACTTACAACCTTTCACAGAGAGAGGGACTTGATAAAGTACTTGACCTTTTTTGGCAGTTGTACCAACACCTAAAAGCATATAAAGAATCACCTAACCAACCACTTAAAACACAATGTGAACGACTATTCGATAGTATTTGTGACTGACAAACCGATTGGGTTACCCTTCAAAAGGGATTGGATAAAATCAAAACCTATCGAAATGAACTCTTACTGGTTTTAGAACATCCCCACATTCCACTTCATAATAACCAAAGTGAAAGCGACATAAGAGAATATGTCAAAAAAAGAAAAATAAGTGGTTCGACTCGAAGCGATGAGGGAAGAAGATCCAGAGACACTTTTACTTCATTGAAAAAAGCTTGCCGTAAATTAGGTATCTCCTTTTGGGGGTTCCTCATGGATAGAAACTATCATCAAAATCAAATCCACGCTTTATCTGATATCATGAAAAAGCAATTACATGCCTAATTAATGAAAATATCTGCAATTATTGAGATGTTACCTACATAGAAGCTAAAGCCCCTAGGTTAAAGGATAAAAGTGGTAAGGTTTCCACTATGTAGGTGCCATGGGTTGATTTCCTTCAGCATCATAGTTATCTGTTGAAAAAAAAATTATAGACAACTTAATGGGTTTTAAGAAACAGTCAAAAACCTGTTCGCTATTACGTGTAGGTTTTTCTTTGGTAAACCGCATCATTCACTCATCTGTTGGAAGGGGTTTGTCAAGACGTGTTGAACAGCCTTATACTTCACTGAGTATTGATGAGAAGTCCTTTCGTAAAGGTCAGTATTATGTAAGCGTGCTGAGTTGTCCACAGACCGGAACAATAATAAATGTATCAGACGGGCGAACCAAGCAGGTTGCTAAGGAATTAATTACGAGTTCATTAATAGAAAACCAGCAGGCAATTGTGGAAACAGTTTTCATGGATATGGGTAGGGCTTATATCCATGCGGTAAAAGACACATTAATTTGCTTTGATAAGTTTCACTTGATCAAATACCTTAATGAAGCAGTGGGCCAGGTAAGGAGAAGGGAAGTTAAAAAAGAAAAAGGGCTAAAGAATACAAGGTATATCTGGCTGAAAGACCATCAATACTTAACAGAAAAACAACGTTTGACCTTTGAAGCTATTGATTGAACGAATTACAAAACAGCAAAGGCTTGGAGAATCAAAGAAAATTTCCGTGATATCCATTTTAAGCAATCAAAATAAGAAGCGTTCTTTATGCTATCCCAGTGGATCAGAAATGCTCAAAAATGTGGGATTGGGCAGATTATCAAAGTAGTCAAGGTGTTCGAAACCCATTTAACCGGTATAGTGAATGCAATGGCTGAAAGGTTAAATGGGAAAATTCAAGAAATCAAAACCTCATCAAAAGGATACAGAACCTTTGAAAAGTTCAAGAGTGCGATCCTTTTTTTTAATGGTGGACTTGATCTATACCCACACAGTTCCCAGTAGAACCTTAAATTTGCTAATAGATATGTGCCTTTAAAAATCTTATTGATATCAAAGCGCGTATTAGATTCTGTAGGTAATTTTTAATCCCTAAGGGATATTAATTCCCCTGGCCGGGCGCCCCGACTCGATCATTAAATTATTGCCCATAGATACCCCGTACCCTTGGGTCGGGGTTGGTTCATTTAAAGAAATAGAGGAAGGTAAGGTGCAGCCATCAAGCAAAAAAATGAACCTCTATCAGCGCTAATGTAATGCTTTATAATGCACTGCAATGTAAAAATTAACAGAATGATAAACGGTGTTTATATCTAAATTGGTATTGCTTAGTTTTATGATAAAAAACTACTGTCATCCGACTAAATCTGAAAATGCTTAATATTATGCTTCGAAACCAAATATAGTGCGATTATTTCATCAGTTCAAAAAACACTTTCTCAATTAAGTAGCTTTTATCCGTTTTTTCTCACTTGGGAGCTCCGATTGATCAAAAAAGAACTGCACTGGGGCCGCCAAAAATCAAGCTGTCGTGGCTCGAATAATTTAAAGTTTCATTCCTAACCCGTCAGCGGCCGACTGTCTTACGCACCCTACTAAATTCTTACAGTGACGGCGTACCGTGCTAACCCACCTACACGCATAAAAATGAATATCTTTATTAATAAAAAACTTATGAATTAGCAAAACCTAAATTTGTGGAATATCAATTTTACTCTATAAAATCGATTCCGTTGATGGTCAATCAATAATTGTTTCCCTAGTAGGGTATCTCGAATTATTCGCATTAAACTGGATTATATAATGGTGCTCATTTTTATAGAATCTAAGCTATATTCAACTGGATAGACAGTTGTTTAATTCCTTAGGGATTTGATCATTAAATTATTGCCTATAGATACCGCGTAGCCTTGGGTCGGGGTTGGTTCATTAGTTCTTAAAAGATTAGAGAACTGATTTAAGATCATTTTTTGATTGAACTTGGAAAGCTTAAGAAGAAATTTACTTCTTAAACTTTCTTTTCTAGGATTTGTTAACAAGCTATGAGAGGAATACTTTTTACTATTATCATGGTATGTGCCACACAGTTGGTTACTGGACAAAGCTTATTGGAAATTAACGAAGAAAGGATTAGGCAAGAGAGCACAGGAATGCTTGTCTTAGGGAGTTGGGCTATAGGTAATTTAATTACAAATCCAATTTTAGCACAGAGAGCAGAAGGATCTCAAAAGTATTTTTATCAGATGAATGCATATTGGAATATTATCAATTTAGGTATTGCTGGTATTGGTTATTATGGTTTATTAAAAGTAGATCCTTCTAGGATGTCTTTTGCAGAGACTATAGCCGCACAACAAAAAATAGAGAAATTACTGTTATTTAATACCGGGTTGGATATTGCCTACATGTTTGGTGGAATTTACCTCATAGAGCGTTCAAAAAATGAACTTAACAATCCAGAAAGGTTGAAGGGATTTGGAAGATCCATTCTCTTGCAAGGAGCGTTTTTGTTTTCATTCGATTTGGCTTTTTACTTGTTCATTCATCAGCATGGGGTTAAAATTAAGAATGTATTGAAGAATCTGTCAATTTCCCCTTCATCTGCTAGTTTGGTATTCCGTTTTTAAAACTTAATATTAATTTAATGTTAATTAATTTGATAGTTTATTACTTTATTGTTAATTACACTAAGCGAAAAGTACATTAAATATAGTTATGGCCTCAAAAAAGAGAAATTCAGAAAAGAAAGATAAGAAAATAAATACACTGAAAGAGCTAATAGCAATTGAAAGAGCGTTGCATGATAAGTATTCAAAGGTTGTAAATAGTATCTTGACACTTGCTAAGAAAGAGACCAAAAAAGGGAAGCTCAAAGCACAGGCTGAACGATTGAAAAATGTAGAGAAAAAATTAATAGAGGTAGATCAAGCAATCGGAAAGCAAAAGAAAATAGAGAAAAAAGCAGATAAAGCTGTTAAAAAATCTTCTAAGAAGAAAGAAGTAAAAGCCTCGGGAAAGAAGACAAAAAAGACTGTCACTACTCAGAATCAACCTTTGAAAAAAAGAGTAGTTAAAACTGCGGGTAGTGCTAACCAAGTTAGGAAAACAGTAGCTAAAGTAACCGCACCTCCTGCAGTAAATGATGGTACATTGAGTACTGCCTTTAATGCAAAAATGGCGATTGCAGCACTTCAAAACATTCAATCACAACAAGCTTTGAGCTCTTTTATAAAAGGAGAGAAACGAGCAACTGTATTAGCAAGGGCTAAATCTAGAATGAATGCTTTAAATTAATTGAAGTTAATAAAAATATTTAGGTTAGAAGAGGTTTGTTTAATCCCTAAGGGATATTAATTCCCCTGGCCGGGCACCCCGACTCTTGAGTCGATCATTAAATTATTGCCCATAGATACCCCGTACCCTTGGGTCGGGGTTGGTTCATTTCAAAATAGCAGACTCTTTTTGATTTTACTACGATTTATTTACTACCGAAACCTGCTGTTATTTGTGACTTCATTGTTTTTGGGGAAGTAAATTGATGTACTAATGAGTATCAGCTTCCTATGTACAAAACAAACTGAGATAACCTATATATTGTCGTTTCTGAACATTTACTTTATTAAAGTTCGTCACAACAAACTTTTCAGGTGTATATTTTTGCGGGATTGTTTAAGTCTACCATAATTAACCTTAATTAGTTATTAATCATTTAACGGTAGGATTAAATAACATTTGTAGAATTATTAACCTTTAAAAACCTGTTGGGAAAATGCCTGTTGAGAGCATCATTTTCCACTGATCAAATTTATTTTTGTCAATTTATAAAAGAGCTTTAACATTGGACGCATATCATATATTCAAAAGTTTATAAAAGGCATATGAAAAAATCAAAAGAGACTGTTTGTGTACATAATACGAGGGATTACCAAGGGGCAAACACGCCTATTTTTCCTTCTACTTCCAATAAGTATATAGGGTATGATGACAATACCTATCCAAGATATTTTAACACAGTTAACCAGCAAGTAATTGTTGAGAAAATGTGCCAACTGGAAGGCGCTGCTGCAGGCATTGTTTTTAGTTCTGGAATGGCTGCAATTTCTACAACACTATTGTCTTTATTAAACCCTGGTGACCATGTTTTAATTTCAGAAGGTATCTATGGCGGGACACATAAACTGATTGTAGAAGAATTTGAACGTTTTGGAATATTGTTTGATTTTGTTGTTGGGAGTAATTCATCTGCTTTTCAAGCTAAATTAAAGGCTAACACAAAAGTGGTTTATACAGAAACCCCCTCTAATCCGTTACTAACAATTATTGATTTAAAGGAGGTTGCTGAGTTTGCTAAAACTAATCAACTGATATCAGTTATTGACAATACTTTTGCTACCCCTATAAATCAAAGACCCATTGAATTTGGCTTTGATGTGGTTTTACACAGTGGAACAAAATACTTAGGTGGGCATAGTGATTTATGTTTTGGTGTGATGGTTTCATCACATGATTTACAACAAAAAATTTATAAGCATTCACTTAGTTTTGGGGGAAGTTTAAATGCGTTGGATTGCTATCTAATTGAACGTAGTTTAAAAACTTTAGCAGTACGTGTAGCTAAACATAATGAAAATACAATGGAAGTTGCAGAATTCCTGTCGAGTAACCCTTCAATAGAAAAGGTATATTATCCAGGGCTTAAAAATCATGATTTACATGAAATAGCCAAAACACAAATGGATGGTTTTGGTGGAATGCTAGCATTTACATTGACGGATGATATAAATGCAAATGAATTTCTTGATAAACTGAAGCTGATTACGCCTTCATTAAGTTTAGGAGGGGTTGAATCCATCATTTGTCAACCTTCTATTACTTCTCACGTAAAAATGCCTGAATCTGAAAGACTTAAGCAAGGTATTACCGATGGGCTATTAAGGTTATCAGTAGGTATAGAAAATGCGGATGATTTAATTGAGGATTTAAAGCAGGCTTTAAGTTGATTTTTTAAGATGGTGATAAAAACATTGATTTAGACACTCAATAAATAGGATGTTTTTTTATTTATTAACCTGACGACTATTTTCGTCTAAGCAAGGTCTTCTACAAGAGACTTTGCTTTTTTTTAATCTCTCCAATCATGGTTTTTTAGAGCTTCACAACCTTATTTTTTATAATTTTAAAAGCATTTATTTGATTGAATTGATTTAAACGGAGCGATCCATCAACATCCTCTATTTTTAACCCGAATAATTCGAAGTGCTCGACCAGAGAAATAATTATTAGAAAAACTAAATGAGTGACCATCAACGTAATCGATTCAATAGTGTAAAATTGACATTCCTCAAATTTGGGCTATGTCGATTCTTAAGTCTTTCATCATAAAACTAAGTAAATCAATTACTTATTACGCAAGGTCATGGTTTATCATGAATAATGCAGGTTAATGACCCATCCTATCTGTTGCTCATCTAAATGGAATAAGGTTTCTTGCAGAAAACCTTATTGCGAATTCCGCATTTTGGAAGTCAATACATCATATTTATTAAGTGCTTAAATTAAAAAAAAATATTCATTGGAATGGTTAAATCTTGGAACACACTTAGCTTTTTGTAGCATGTCCCGAGATTTTGTTTAGGAGCCAGAAATATTAATTTCTAAGCCAATACGTACGCCTGAATTTAGTTTTGATCCGTTCAAATAGCTCTGATAATAACCAATTTCAAAAAAACTGAGGATATTCTCTAAGCCAGCTCCGGCTTCAAAATAGTTTCTGGCATCATTTGTATTCAGGTAGTTAGCATTAATGAACGCTTGCATTTTAGTTTTTTTAACCAAAGGTAATTTTCTAAAAATACTGCCTTGAAACTGGTGCCTAAAATTGACTCCAAAGAAATCATCAGAGGAGCTTAATTGGTAATAGTCCAGTAGCTGATATCTAAGTCCATAACTTTCGCTTTCCTGAACAGCAATGGTCTGATTTCCTGAGAAATGAAAAAGATCTGGTGCAATTAAATTATTATTTTGAAAAAAAGTTCCGTAGCTCATGGATAAGGAGCTTGTCCCTAGAGTACCTACTTCCCAATTATCTGAAACATTAGCCCAAAATAAGTCAAAGTCTGTGTCTCCTCTTGCTCCTTCGTAAGCTAAATTGATTTCAGGATATCTGGAAGTTAAAATTTCTTTCTTGTTAGGTAATTCATTATAGGGTCTACTGAATGCTATGTTGACCTCCGCACCTATTTTGAAAACTTGATTTTCAATAAAATTTAAACTCTGATTGTTTACTGAAATATTGTTTGAAGTGAAATTAGTGTTTTCCTCTTGTCTTAATGAGAAATCACTTGCGTTTATCAGCGGACTTCTTTGTTCATACCCTGAAGAGAGTGATAAATCTAGCCCATTAATTAGCTCTTTTTTGTATGATAATTGAGCGTAATCTTTTTGATAAATTTTCAAGTAATTTTCACCTGCAAATAAAGTATATAGTGAATTCAATAGTTCAGAGATTGGTTCAGAACCATTGACTTGTTCAATGAAATGTCCACCACTTAACTGAATACTTTCAGGTTTCTTCAAATTTAGATCATAACCTATAGCTAGTTTGCCATAAAATTGTTTGCTTAGAAAACCATATCTTAAAGTAGGTTTTATAGAGAATTGTTTTTCATTTGTTCCTGTTCGTGTAAACTTCACCCCTTGTTGTACTACGACTCCATCTACTGTATTAAAATTCACTGACTTTAGTATTGGATCAGGAGTAAAGGTCCATTGTCCTTTTAATTTATAGTCTTTTAAAGTAAATACATTAATTGACTCTTTCTTCTTAGGATCACTTACTAATTGTGTAGTATCTGAAACTGTTTTGGTTTTTTCTAAAGAATCTTTACTGTTCAATGAATATGCTGCAGTTTCCTCATCACTTAATGGAATAGGTCTATTTTTAACCCAGAAAGCCTCACTTTTATTTCTGGCACCATCAGCAATCCTATACCTAAGTGCATTTGGTAATATTTCTTGATCAGTTAGGTCAAATTGGTAATCAGAATGAATTGAATGGTAGTATGCTTCAACACTAAAAGTCTTTAAAAACAAATCAACAGAAAAAGGTAACCAGATATTGTCTTCAACAACATGTGTATAGGCTACTTTTAATTCAATGTCTCCAACATCTGCAGCTTTAGCTGATGCATAGGCATGAATTCCATAAAGCCTCCATGAATCTTCTACAATGTATATGTGTCCGGAAAATGCTGGGAAAGTCTCTTGTTTAGGAATCAGTCTTATTTTATTGACAATGGAGTCATTTTCCGTGAAATAACCTTCAAATTCATAATCATAGTAATTCAAAGCATCACTAGCAATTGGAGAGACAAATTCATTGGTGTTTACCCTTAATGCTCTGTTATCATAAAAGTTAATAAAAACAGCGCGATTTGCACTATATTTTGCAGTATCGCCTGAGATCAGTGAGGCGGTCAGTGTTTCTGTTCTATCTTCTACATTGTTTGCTTTGATGGTAGAAAATGATTCTGAGAGATAGAAAATCCCTTTATCAGAAACGAGTTGACTGCCAAATAAATTGATGACAGTACCAGCGCTTTCTGCTTGAGCAAAGATTTTAGTATATGCTTTATTTTTAAATTCTTTTAATTCACGTAAGTATTGCCCTCTTTTCCGTTGGACTTTTCTAATGATGTCATATGCTGGGTCTTCTCCATTTGAGTTAACCACTACTTCTCTCAAATTAAGTGTTTCTTCTTCAAGAATAATGTCTAAAACCACATTTCCATTAGAAAGGTTTATTTGATGGGTTTGACTTTTGTAACCGATAAATTGATAAGTAAAGCTATAAGTATTTGGAGAGAGTTCTATTTGATACATTCCGGAAAAATTAGCAGACGTTCCGCTTGAAGTTCCCGTAATTACAACATTAGTGTAAGGTAAGGGCTCTCCTTTGGAATCATTGATTTGACCAGAAAGAATCACTGATTGTGCTACACTCAAAGTGCAGCTTGCTAATAATAAAGTTGTTAAAAAATATTTCATGTGATGAAGTTTTATTTTAAGTCTAGTGGAGGTATGACTCAAAAGTAATGTCAAAGGTTGCATTTAGTCTTCAGTCAAATGATTGGACTTTATCTCTAAGGGATATGAATTGCTTAGTTGGGCACCCCGACTCTTCCACAAGCGCCGTAGCCTCTCTGTGGAGGCACTGGCTTGGGGTTTGTTTATTTACATCAATTTATCTTAAACCCAATTATTTGTGTGATTTGCTCACCATATCGATCAAAATTATCATCAGAAATAAGATAGAGGTGTTTTTTTTGCTTATCAAAGCTCATTCCTTCTACATTGTCAACTTCAAAAGGAAGATTTCCAGTGAAAAGGTCAAATATTTTTTCTGGCTTTAGGAGATCAAAATTCCCGTAAATTAAATTTTTGTTTTCTGAAAAAGTGGCAGCATAAATCCTGACGTTTAACTTTTTCTTTGTTCCACCTAAAAATGCTCTTTCTAAGAATAGCAAAGTACTATCATTATACAGAAGTAGTTCAGTAATCCCATTGTCTTTTTTGAAATTCTCCTGCTGTTTGTCTGTTAAGTCAGCTTGGGGCAGGTGCAGGGGATATATGTATTCCCCGACCATTTCTTTTTTTATCAGATCATATTGATAAACTGGAACAACGCCAAGGTGTTCTTCATTTCCTCTCACTGCGTCTATGGTCACTGGACGTTCTAGGGCAAAGAATAAGAATTGGCCATTTGCGGATAATGCCATGCCTTCAAAGCCCCTATTATGACTCATCTCGTCAGCTTCGTAAATCTCTTCTAGAAAAATCCCTTCGTTAGAAACTTTTAGAATTCTAGAATTATCATCTGCTTCGTCCGCAACAATAAACCCTTCGTCTACTAGACGAATTGATTCTCCATTAATTTTATCAATAGGATTTTTTAGTGAAAAAGACTTTACGTCTGATACTTCTATTTGCTCATCTATTAAATCAATTTTAAAGCTGAAAATTATTGATTTTTTTGAGTTATTTTTTAAGGCATTCTGAGAATTATCAGTAATGGCATAATACCTATCATTTGTTTTGTCATAGGTTATAGCAGATAAACCACCTAAAAAGTCACCTTCTACTTTTAAGTTATTGAGTGAAGAGTTTTGCCCTAAATATTCTAGAGTAGGTAAATTTTGAGCATACATAGGTATTACCACCAAAAAAAGTATTGGTAGTAGCGGAAAAAATTTCATCAAGTCAGTTTAATGGTAAAGTGTAATACAAACAAAATATATCAAACAGACTTTAGCAAGTTTATGATGACTAACTTAATATTACTTTAACATGACTGTGATTTGTTGATAATTTGTTAACTTGAGTGGTCGGCAACAATGGTCCATTGACCTTCTATTTTTTTCCATAATAAGGTAAAGTGGCCAGATAAATCACCTATTTCCCTTTTAAGTGTCCATTTTCCTATTACAAAACTGGTTTGGTAAGAGATGACATCTATTTTCAATAGATCAAATTTTAGCTTTCCCATTGTTTTTCTATCAGGATAACTAGTTTGATAATTTTCCAAGGTTGTATCCCAGCCATATTTAGGCCCAGATTTTCCAATGAAAACCAACTGGTCAGAGTGCCAATATCCTTCCATGAAACATTCAAGATCTCCCGTATTCCAACAGTCTTCTTGCTTTTGCATAATGGCCGTTATTTGACTTTTTGTATTTTCACTCTCATGAACTGCTTCATCACAGCCAGTTAAAAAGTAGCAAAGGAGCGTAATTACTATGAAGGGTTTTAGGATGAGTTTATTGGAAGAATTCAAAAGCACTGTGATATTTATTGATTGTCTGAAAGTGTAATACAAGTTCATTATAGAACTCTAAACTACCTAAGGTAGCTGAATCACCGATCATTATCAAGTGATGTTGGGCTCTTGTCATTGCGACATTGATTCTTCTTATATCTTTAAGAAAGCCTATTTCACCCTCAGGGTTAGATCTTACAAATCCAATAATAATTATATCTCGCTCTTGACCTTGAAAGGCATCAACTGTATTGACTTCAAGCTTTTCCCCTAAGGCTAACAAGGATTCATTGCTTTTGATCAGTTCATTTAAAATTTCATTTTGAGCTTTATATGGTGTGATAATCCCAATTCGTCTACCTTCTGAAATAAATTTTTCGGTATCTATTTCCTCTACAAAGTTGGTTAATCTATCTAAAAGGAATTTTGCTTCTTCACTATTATAGGTACTGCGGGTTTTCTCATTGAGCTTACTATCAAATCCACAGCCTGCAGTATCAATAAAAAGTGCACCCGTAGGCCAATTGACACTTCTTGTCTCTATAGATTGATCTGCTTTAAGCCGCCCTTCATAAAAGTAATCACTACTAAACCGCATGATTTCTTCGTGCATTCTATATTGTACATTGAGTAAATTGACTCCTTCTTTTTTCTGAATAAAACGCTCAAACAAAGTTGTCTCAAGTCCTTTTTTGGCGGCATCAAAACTTTTTACTGTAGGGGGAAGTTGCCGATGATCACCAGCCATAATAACCCTTTCTGCATGTAGAATTGGAATCCAACATGCTGGTTCTAATGCTTGACCGGCCTCATCGATGAATACTGTTTTAAAATGACGATCCTTCATTAAAGAGTGATTGGAGCCAATCAATGTGCAGGCAATTACTTGAGCTTTATCCAAAAGATCATTGGTAATGTAATATTCAAGCATTAACGCCTCATCTTTTAAACGTTTGGCCTCCATCATGAGCATTTTACGTTGACGCCTTTCTTCTGCTCCAAAGTTCCTTTTGTATTTACTGCCAGTTTTTCTAAGCTCTTCAGATTTTTTTCTTATGATTTTTAACCCTTTGAAATCTGGATGGGTAGCGATCCTTGCATCAAGCGAATTGTTCACAACTGAAGCGGTTACTCTTGCTGGGTGCCCAATCCTAATGACATTAAGTCCTTTTAAGGCCAGTTTTTCAACTAATAAATCTACTGCGGCATTACTGGGAGCAGTTACCATAACTTGTTTTTCATTATTAACCACTTCATGGATGGCCCTGACCATAGTTGTAGTCTTCCCTGTACCAGGTGGGCCATGTACAACACAAGCATCTTGTGCCGATAGAATTCCATTTACAGCTTCACTTTGACTGGTATTTAGTTCTGGATAATCTATTTGATAGGAGTTGTTGTGAAAATAAGCAATTTGTTTACCGATCAGTACTTTACTCAATTCATGTATTCTATCTTTTTGGTCAACGGAAATCAACTTTTTCATGGTCTTTTCCATCTCCTCATAGGTAGATTCATCAAAAAGTAAATTGACACCTAATTTGCCATCATTTAACCATTCTGGTTCTGTATCTCCATTTAGAATGATTCTCATCTTTCCATCACGAAGCTGACTAATTACCCCTGAGACGTTGGGTAATTTTTGACCACCTGTATTGGCAAAAAGACTTACTGAAGAGCCTGCTTGAAATACATGCCTTTGCTTGTCATCTATTGTTTTTTCAATGTGTAGGACAATGCGTTCCCCAGTCCCTAAATAGTTTTTTGCTACTAATACAGGATACCAGCATATACCTCTCTCTTTTCGTTCTTGAAAAGTAGTGTGCATCATTTTTTGCTGATACTGTTGGCGGTCTTCTTCCCTTTCAGTTTTTATGGCAGATAGTAAATTCTCAAAGTGCTCTTTCAGTTCAGTCATAACTTGCAATTTATATTACATAGGGTGAAATAGAAACTTGAAAGAGTAGATTAGTTAGCAGACGGCATTTGGAAAACCTTTTGATTTGTCAAAAGGAAAATAGAAAAAAGCTATTGCGGTTATCGCAATAACTTTTCTTGATTTTATTTTAACGAAATAAAGGTGTGCAGATTAACTGTTATAGATAAACTTTTCATTCACTATTTGTCCATCTTTCCATTGTTGCACAGAAACTTGCGTATAATTCCTTACACCCCATTCTTTGTGCGTGTAATCAAAACCCCACTCCACTGTTGATACACCAGCTTCTTCACTTACTAAGATATTTTTCACTTCTGCCCCTCTAAATTCTTCTAGGTTATTGACAAAAGATTCTTCAAATCCTCTACAGGCAGCTTTTCCTTCTCTTAAAGGAGTTTCATTGTCCTGCATTACAACGTCTTCAGCATAAAACTTATCAAAGGCACCTAGAATGTCACCTTGAAGAATCATATTATTTAGTTGTTCTACATTTTCTTTAATAGAGCTCATTTTTTTATGTTTAAATGTTGATACATATAATGTATAAACATGATATTGAAATTTTGGTTTCACTTTTACAAGATTTTTTATGTAACCCTTATGAAAATTATGAGGGTAAATTATATTTGGAAGAGTAATTAAACCTTGTGGAAAAATGATTGATATAGTAGAAAAGGGATGAGGTTCTAATTTAATTTGACTAATTAGCATTATTTTAATTACCTAAAACTTTGTTTTAGGCAAGGCAAAAATGATATTGCAGTTCAAAGTTTAATACGGGATAAACCATGAATTTTCTAGCGCACATATATCTATCGGATGAAAATGACTTATTAACCATCGGAAATTTCATTGGTGATTTTGTTAAAGGGAACAGCTATAAAGAATTTCCTGAGGAAGTTCAAAAAGGAATTCATCTACATCGTGCAATTGATTCTTTTACTGATTCTCATGAAATTGTTTCAATAAGTAAGCAAAGGCTGTGGGATAAATACAGACATTATGCTGGAGTAATTACAGATATCTATTACGATCATTTTTTAGCGAGTAAATGGGAGCATTTTCATGAAGTGAAATTAGAACAGTATACACAGGATTTTTATGGTCTAATGGATAGGCAAAGAGAAAACCTGCCTGATAAGGTGAATTATGTAATGCATCATATGAAAAGAGATAATTGGCTATACAGTTATCGTAATATTGAAGGTATTGGTAAGGTTTTAGATGGAATGTCCAGAAGAACTAAGTTTGATTCTAAAATGGATGAATCTATACACGACCTTAAAAATGATTATGCACTTTATGAAAAGGACTTTGATTCTTTTTTTCCAGAATTACAACAGCATTGTAAAGATTTTATACATTCTTAAGTATGCAGCTTAAAGCAATTTTATTAGTAGGCCTTGGAGGCTTTTTAGGGAGTATAACTCGCTATTTAGTGAGCATCTATTTAGGTAAAATAAGTTTTTGGGGAGCTACATTTCCTGCTACTTTAATTGTCAATGTTATTGGCTGTCTAATAATAGGGTTGTTAATGGGATTTACTGATAAACTATCCAAAGAGCAATTATTGATAACAGCCACTGGTTTTTGTGGAGGCTTTACTACTTTTTCCACTTTTTCTTTAGAGAGTATGCATTTTTTGCAGAAAGGAGACTTTAAAATGGGTTTATTGTATATGGCAAGTAGTTTGTTTCTAGGTTTAGCATTTACCACCCTTGGGTTTTGGGTGGCTAAGAGTATCTGATTCATTCTCAATACTGATCACAGTATCATTAAATGTAAAACTTTGTCTCCTTGTGCCTAGTAGTTAGTTTCTTTTGTCGTATTCAAATATATTGCTGTAAAGAATACATTATAACTTTTGAGGAACTCGTCAGTAAATAAGACAATTGCCATATTATTTGTAGTAATCATCCTACCAATAGCAATTTTTACATTTTTCCAGTTGGATAATTTAAAAGAGAATGAAAAATCACTGGCAGATGTGCAAAGGCAACAATTAGAAACTATCATTTTTTCTATCAATCAGTATTCTGATGATGTAATGAAAAGTCTATTGCTTAAATTGGAAAATATCGCTAGTATTCCTTCTCTTAGTTATTCAGATCTTTTAAAGAAGTATCCAGGGGTGGATGAAGTGGCGATTTATCGTGATTTAGATGAGTCAGTTGAGTTCCTTTCTCAGAATTCTCTCATTGGAAGGGAAGAAGTCATGGAAATTCTCTCACAAAATGCCTCTACTATCCAAAAGTTAAAAGAATATAAAAATGTAGGTTTTAGTAAGTTAGAGCCATTTAACGGCCATTCTATCAAAGGCGAAAATTACAACTTATTGGCATTTATAATTAAGGATCTTCAAGGTTTGCAATCTGTTTGTATCCTTTTTATCAACTCAAATATATTTATTGAAAACTTTCTAGCTCCTACAATGCAGAAATTAGCTGCAGATAACTATGTGATAACAGCCTATTACAGTGAAACCGACAGAATAGTTTTTGCTACTGATTCTACTAATGAACAGAGTTTACAAACCATGCCTATGTGGCTTTTGCCTGATCATGAAATACAGGTAAACTTAAAAAGGGATTCTGCTGCCGAGGTAGCAAAAAAGAGGTATCACCTTAATCTTCTTTGGACTGGTATCCTAGTTGCTGTATTACTTCTTGGTTTTGTGGTAATTATCAGAAATATCAAAAAAGAGATTCAGCTAGCACAGCTCAAATCTGATTTTGTGAGTAGTGTTTCTCATGAAATCAGGACACCATTGGCCTTAATTAATATGTTCGCGGAAACTTTAATGCTTAATAGGGTTAAGGATGAGCAGAAGAAGTTAGAATATTATGAAATTATTTCAAAAGAGACCTCTAGGCTAAAAAATATAGTTAATAAAATTTTAAATTTTTCTCAACTTGAATCTAAGAAAAGAGCGTACACTTTTGAGATGATGACCTTGGATGAAGTAGTCAAAGATACTATTGGGACGTATAGTTACCATTTGAATGATAAGGGATTTGATTATGAAGAAAAGTATAATGCTAGTGATGTGAAGTTGTCCATAGATCGTGAAGCTTTTATGGAAGCAATTATTAATTTAGTTGATAATGCTATGAAATACAGTGAAGAGGTCAAGAGAGTAGAGATTGAAACTGGTAAGAAGGACAAGGAAGTTTTTGTAAAGATTAAAGATTATGGAATTGGTATAACACAAAAAGATCAACAAATGATTTTTGATAAATTCTTTCGTGTTACTAAAGGCGAGCTTTATAAAGTACCTGGTGCTGGCTTAGGCTTATCTATTACTAAAAATATAATAGATGGGCATGCTGGAAACATAAAGATTGAAAGCGAATTAGGTAAAGGAAGTACTTTTATCATTTCATTACCTATTAAATAATGATAAGATGGCGAAGATATTAATTGCAGAAGATGAACCACATATGCGGTTAGGGCTAAAGGATAACCTGGAGTTTGAATCTTATGAGGTTGAGCTGGCAAAAGATGGGCAGGAGGCACTACAAAAAGCTACTCGCTTGCCATTTGATTTAATCATTCTGGATGTAATGATGCCTGAGTTATCAGGTTTTGACGTTTGCAAGCAATTACGCAAAAAAGAAATTGATACACCTATTATTTTTCTAACAGCTAAAGGAGAGGAGATTGACAAAGTTTTAGGCTTAGAACTAGGAGCGGACGATTATGTGATTAAGCCATTTTCATTAAGGGAATTATTGGCGAGGGTGAAAGCGGTCTTGAGGAGAAGTACTAAAGGGGTTAGTCATGAGAAAATAAAAATAGGTCAGGTTACTTTTGATTTTCAAAAATATGAAGCGACAAAGCATAAGGATGAGGTGAAATTTAGCTATAAAGAATTTGAAATCATTCATCATTTATGGAATCAATGTAATCAAATAGTTAGTAGAGATGAACTATTAAGGGAAGTGTGGGGGTATGAAACACAACCAACAACAAGGACAGTTGACAATTTTATTTTGAAAATAAGGCAAAAGATAGAAGACAATCCAAATGATCCTAAATTTATCTTAACAGTCCATGGAGCAGGATATAAGCTTGTGGTTTGACTTGGTGGGATGAACAGCCATTACTTATCAGGTTCCATTTTGTGCTACTGCTCTTTTACGCCTATCATAATTAGACTTTATAAATCAGGTTTTAAAAACTGGTTTTAAGATGTATGGTTTAGATAAATTCCTAATAACCAGGTTGGTGAAATTTCCTGTTTGATTCCTTTTTTGCTCTTTTTGTAGAATTCCTAAATGATGAAAAACCTTCTTTCTAGCTACTTTAACGTCTTTGGTGACTCTTAAAAACCAATTGATGACATTTTGTGACATACCTTGACTATTGTGTGACAAACCTCCTGTTAAAGTACCGTAAAATTGTAATAGAAACTTTAATCAAATACTCAAATGAAAAAATCTATTCAATTACTTGGCACCATATTACTGACTCTTGTTGTTACTTTTTCAGCATTCTCGAATACGAAACCAGATCCAAGAAAATTATCTATGAAATTAATAGATGGTAAAATGAAGTTAGCTTACAAAAACGATTCTAATGGAAAAGTCATGATAGAATTAGTGAATACTTTAGGTGAAGTAATTCACCAAGAAGAAGTGAAAAGGAATCAATCTTTTGCCAAAATTATCGATTTTAATTTATTAGGTGATGGACAATATAAAGTTCAATTGTCTGGGGCAAAGAAGAAGTATGTAAAAGAGGTTTGGGTTTTTAAAAATGCTCATATAGCCTTATTAAAACAAAAATATAATACTTATAAATTATTATATGGCAGCAAAGAACCGACTGCTATAGATGTACAATTCCTTAATGAATCTGGACAAGTAGTTATGGAAGATTTTTTTCAATCAAGCAAAGGGTTTAGCAAAGTATATCAAGTGTCTTCAAGAAAGACAAACGCAACGGCATTGAGGATTATTACTGAGAGTGATTCTAAGGAGTTTAAGCTCAACTAATACCCTCAATTACTACATTTAGATTTAAAATCCTGCTTTTATGAAGTAGGATTTTTTTTACTCCCACCAAAATATTAGAAGATTTAAAACAATTACTTAAATTTATGAAATCAAGATGAGTTTAAGAATACTATTTATATCGATTTTATTTTATTTTATTGGAGTGCATGTAATAGCACAAGACCTTCTCAAACCTTTGGATGGAAATTGGAAGTTTAGGCTAGGTGATGATTTTGAATGGGCCAAAGAGAATTTTGATCACAGTGATTGGGATGCTATTTATGCCCCATCTGCCTGGGAAAATGAAGGATTCAATGGATACGATGGATATGCTTGGTATCGTAAAGAGTTTTCCGGTGAGAGATTAAAAGACAAATACAATCTGATATTGAACCTAGGTTACATAGATGATACAGATCAAGTGTACCTCAATGGTCAATTAATAGGGTATTCAGGACAATTTCCACCAGATTTCCATACAGCTTATAACGCCCTTCGTGTTTATAATATACCTGATGGACTTATTCATGATGGAAATAATACAATAGCCATTCGCGTCTATGATACTGTATTGGGAGGAGGAATAATTTCAGGGAATATTGGTGTATATACCTATGATAACGATAAAAATTATGGCGGTATGGTCTTGGAGGGACTTTGGAAGTTTCAAGAAGGCGATGATATAGAATGGAAAGAGAACTCTTATGATGATGCTGATTGGGCATATCTTGTAGCCCCTGGATTATGGAAGTACTTAGGGAAAAAGAATTTTGACAGTTTTGGCTGGTATCGAAAAAAAATAGAGTTGCCTTCAAGAATACAGGAAGGGGAGCTTACGCTGGTTTTAGGAAAAATCGATGATTTTGATGAGGTATTTTTCAATGGGAAGTTAATTGGTTCCACGAATGATGGTAGGAGTTATGGGTTTAGTCGCTCTTATGAGTCACTGAGAGTTTATAGTATTCCAAATGAATATGTAAATAGGGATGGTAAGAATTTAATTGCAGTAAGGGTGATGGACATGGGGGGTGAGGCAGGGATATATAAAGGCCCATTACTTTTGATTAAAAGTCGATATGCAGCCAACTTTGTAAGAGAATATTATGATAGGTGATGTTGGAAGTTTGAAACTGTTTTATACTTCTCTTCAATTTTTGATTGGGGCTTATTTATTAATTTGAGCCAAGCTGTAAAAGTTTAGTTAAATTCCTTGACTGCTAAAGAATTTATGTGAATTTAGCGAAAGAAATATTACCTGCCTGATATTTACTGTTTTGTTCTAAGACAAGACTTATTAGAGAGGTGTAAGAACAAAGGTTAGAGAATAGACAGTGTCGCAACAAGTTTATGAGAACATTACGTTTTTTGCAAGTAAACCAAATTATCAATTTAAAATTACTGGCATCCAAGTAAAACTGAAATTGAAGAAAAACTGCTCTTGATATCGTTTAATCCCTAAGGGATATTAATTCCCCGACTCTTGAATCGATCATTAAATTATTGCCCATAGATACCCCGTACCCTTGGGTCGGGGTTGGTTCATTCAAAGATTATTTCTGAAGTTCAAAAACACCCCCTATAAATCAATCGAAGGGCTGACAACTCTAGCTTTCGTCCGTTTTTTCC
>CALGOB010000122.1 GCA_937958005.1 uncultured Cyclobacteriaceae bacterium | reverse complement strand
CCGGAGCAAGGATGCCTCCATTCACGCTTCTCAAAACCCAAACCGCTCCCGGTGCCACGCCAGATTTTCCAGCGCCGGATAATAGCGATCCGCCGCCGGCAGCAAGATCTCCTGACCTTCAAACTGTCGAAGATTTAAGGGAGAGTCCGTTTCGGTGAAGGTCTTTTTGCCTTTGACCAGGATGGTATAATGATCACTCAGGCTGATCAGTCCGTGGTCGAAGGCGCGGTGCAGGTATACGCAGAGCGGGATGCCGTTGGTGATGGTGTTGATGCCGAATTTTGCGTGGGGCTTAATGTGGACGGCTTCGATCAGCGCAAAGGTTGGTTCTACTTTGAGTCTGGAAACACAACAGGTATTATCGTACAGATCCATAACTTTTGTTTTGAATTTCCAGTCGCGGACGAAGCCTTCTGTCTCAGTTGTTTTTTTTACGATACTTAGCGGGCGCTTCTTCGAGTACTTGCTGCTCTATTTCCTGGAATAAAGTTGGGAGCGTGGACTGGATTCTTTGTTTGCTGTCCGGGAAAAACGTATCCGTCAGTACCATCCGGAACAGCTGCCGGTTTTCCGGATTTTGCAACAACTCAAAAAGTGCTTCTTCAAAAGTACCATGGTATAATTGCCGGACAAATTGCCGATTACTGGACACCGCTTTTTCCAGCGGACGACCTTCTTTGGTCATCGTTTTCCAGAAACCTTCTCTTTGTGAATGAAAAATAGGTAACCCGATCTTACAGTCATTTTTAGTCGTCACCAACAGTCCCCAGTGTTCCTTAAAACCAGCCAGCAGCCGCTCGTCTAACGGAATCCTGTTAGTTCAGTTCTTAATTTTCTAATAAAGGGCTAAAGAATTATAGCGATTTTTTGGTACCGTCCAGAATTATAGGCAGCCAGAAAGAGAAAAACTGACAGATAATTATGAATAATGGTATCAGTAGCACCAAATTTGATGGTAAATACTATTTTGGTGATAAATTTCAAAAATACTCATGTGAAAGTGATACTAAATATTAATATAGGCTGTATAGTCTTCATATATTGAGTCGATTTGAGAGAGTTTTTTTCAGTATAAAAAATAAAGGCGCTACAAAATAAATATAATGCTCTAATTATTTCATACTACATTTGTTTTTTGATATTTTGCAAGAAAAGTAAACACTATGGCATTTGATAGAAAACATGTAGAAAATGAGATCATTGAACAGTACATGGCCGACGATGGGAATAAGCCCTGGATTGTCGGATTTAGTGGAGGAAAAGATTCTACTATGTTACTCCAACTTGTCTGGTATGCCATTCTAAAGGTAAAGCCTAAAGATAGAAAGAGAAATGTTCATATCATATGTAATAACACGCTTGTAGAAAATCCTAAGATATTAACATTTGTTCAAGGGGTATTAAAGAAAATTAAAAGTGAAGCTGTTAAGCAGAAATTACCATTCACAGTTAATCAAACCACTCCCAGAATTGAAGATAGCTTCTGGGTCAATTTATTAGGAAAAGGATATCCTGCTCCAAATAGCGTTTTTCGATGGTGTACAGAAAGACTAAAAATAAGTCCTACAACAAAGTTTATTCTTGATAAAATTAATCAGAACGGCGAAGTAATCATACTCCTAGGAACTCGATCCGCTGAGAGTACAAATCGTGCACGGAGTCTAAAAAAGCACGAAATAAAAGGCAGTCGCTTAAGAAGGCATACCCTACCACGGGCGCTGGTATTTCCTCCGATAAAAGACGTTATGACGGACGAGGTATGGAAATACTTACTAGCCGCCCCTTCCCCTTGGAAATCGAAGAACAGAGACTTAGTAACACTCTATGGTAATGCTAGCGGAGGTGACTGCCCATTAATCACTGACATCTCTACGCCCTCCTGTGGTAATAGCCGCTTTGGTTGTTGGGTATGCACTGTTGTTAAAAAAGATAAGTCTATGCAAGGACTTATTGACAGCGGCGAAGAGTGGATGGAACCTCTAATGGAAATTCGGGATTTTCTTGCCTTTACTATCGATAGAGACGATCCGGATTACAATCCTTCAAAGTATCGAATGAATACAAGAAGAAACGGTGCTAAAGGTCTTGGTCCCTATCATCCTAAATGGCGAAAGCATATTCTGACAGAAATATTAAAGGCTCAGAAAATAATTCAGGAAGACCAACCAAAAGTGGTATTGATCACCCCACAAGAATTAGTAGCGATACAGGTTACATGGTTTCGAGATAACATATTTGAATACGATGTCGGTACTATATACTATGAAGTATTCGGCAAAAAACTTCGCTATCTAAATAATATAGATGAGGGAGTCAAAAAAGAAAAAGATTTACTATTGAAAAGTTGCAAAGGCAATGAAGAGGATTTTAAATTGATCAATGATCTTCTAAATTTACAAAAATCAAAGGTTCTCCTTATGAACAAAAGGGGTATCCATAAAGATTTAGAAAGGAAACTAGAAGAACACTTATATCCATCAAGAGAATATGTATATTAATAAAATAGAAATAGAAAATTTCAGGATCTACAAAGACTTTCACGAGCTTAATTTCAATCCAGAAGGGGAGAAAAATGTTTTTGTAATTTCCGGAAACAATGGCTACGGAAAAACTACATTTTTGACTGCTTTGATCTGGTGTTTATATGGTAAGCATATGAAAGATGTTGATGATACTTATAAATCTCGGATTAATGAGGTAGGAGGTTACGCAAAGTTCTTACAGACTTGTCTAAACAGATTGACTTACAATAATAAGATCAAGAGTTTCTCAATCAGTCTTACATTCAGTGACGTAAATATTCCTTCTGTTCCATGTAAGAATATAAAAATTAAAAGAACCGGTTTCTTTAATAGTGGCACAGACGAACTAGAAATAATAATTGACGGACAGGAAAATGAACTAACAAAAGAGGTCGGTAATGATATTTTTATTCAGGATTTTATCTTACCGAAAGAAATAGCCAAGTTTTTCTTTTTCGATTCAGAGAAGATCGTCTCCTTAGCAGAGATAAAAACTATTGAAGGTAAAAGACAACTAAGTAGAGCCTATTCAGAAGTACTTGGGATAAAAAAGTATGAAGATTTAAAAAAGAATTTACAAGACCTAACTATTCGGTTTAAAAAAGGATCAGCTAAGCCCCAAGAAGAAAAAAAGTTCAATCTATTATCTTCGGAAGTCGAAATTTTCGAAAATAATGTCTTAGATCTCGATATTAAATTAGATCAATTGAATGAAGAGAAAATTCAGTACAAGAAAATAATTGAGGACTTACAGGAGAAACTCATCCGCAAAGGAAGTAGTCTATCCATTAATGAAATAAATAATTTAAAGATTGAAAAATTTAAACTAAACAAGGAAATCGAAGACCTGAAAAATGATTTTAAAGAATTGCTTGTTCTAGCGCCTTTCGCTATTGTTGGATCTTTATTTACTAAGGTGGACGAACAACTAAAAAATGAAAATAATAGTCTATTAAAAGATTCAAATCAGAAAGAGCTCACTAAAAAAGGTAAGCAGATAATCAGAGCATTTAAAAAAGTAAAGACGACTCAAAAAATAAAAAATTCTGTTGATGATTTTTACAAAGAAGAGTTGGAGAAAATCAT
Source organism: uncultured Cyclobacteriaceae bacterium (assembly GCA_937958005.1). Taxonomy (GTDB): domain Bacteria; phylum Bacteroidota; class Bacteroidia; order Cytophagales; family Cyclobacteriaceae; genus JANSWY01. The sequence continues at coordinate 12,467 of CALGOB010000122.1, read as the reverse complement.
TAATAAATATTTGCTGAAATCAGGAGGTAAAAAAAGTAAAGATAGCGAAGTTCTACATAATTTTATAGAGGACGAATATAATGAGTTTAATTCATTGCATATGCAACTAAAAACCTCATACTCAAATAGAGTCAAGGATGTATCAAAATCATTGAGAGATAAGAGATTAAAATACAGCAGAGTATCTAGAAAACTAAGTGATGCTGAATCAAAAGAAAGTGATGGAGTCATAGCAAAATATCGTGTACAAAAAACAGAAAAAGAAAATGAGTTAACTTCAATAGAATTAGAAATAGATTCAGTTAACCAAAAAATAGGCGAGTATAAAAATGAAATAACCGTCAAAAGAAAAGTAATCTCTGAATTAGCTAAAAAAATAAAGCTTCAAGTTCGATACGTTGAGAAAGATAAACTGGCAAAGCGACTTATAAAAGAATTAAACGAGTTTATATCTAAAATGAAAAAGGAGAAGAAAGCTTCTCTTGAAAAGAGAATCCTTAAGAGTCTTAAAACCTTGATGCACAAGCAAAATTTCATCAAAAAAGTTGAGGTTGTCGTTGAGAATGATATTATTGACATCAACTTGTATAATGCGCGTAAAGAAATGATTAATAAAGAAACGCTTTCAAAAGGCGAGCAACAACTTTACGCTACATCGATTCTGAAAGCGTTGGTTGAAGAATCAAATATTGAATTTCCAATTTTTATAGATAGTCCACTTCAGAAATTTGATTCACGCCATGCCAAAAACATTATTACAAATTTCTATCCACAGATATCTAAACAGGTAGTGTTACTACCTTTACTTAACAAGGAAATGACAGAGGATGAATACGATGCTTTAAGAGAGAGAGTTCAGGCATCATATTTAATCGTTAATAAAAACGAAGATCAATCATCTTTTGTTTCTGTCAACCCTAGCGAGTTATTTGAACAAGCAAAAAAAATACAGGCATATGTTTTCTAGTATCAGAACAGCAGAAGATAATAAACTAAAAGTAAGTGAATTGACTAGCAAATTACAATTAGGTGCTGAGAATGTAATTGCCCGATTAGCCTTATCTTACTCTCTGTCGAGATCAGGAAAAATGAATCTAAAAAACATTAAAGACTCGAAAGGGAAATCATACAGCAAACAAGTTCTATTTGGTGAACATCTTACTTTTTATGTTGCTCTAATTTGCCAGCACTATAAGATTTATAAGACTAACCAAGAAATTCCCAAATATCTCAAACTCCATATAGATGATGGTATTGAGTTATTGTATGATGAGGTAAAATCGAACCCTAATCTTTTAGGAACAGATTTTTTACTTAATTGTATTGAGGAAGGATTATTCGAGATGAAGTAGCCGCTGTGTATGAGACGAATAAACCGAATTTAAAAAATAATAAAATATTAGAATCTACCCCATTTTTTTTGAAAAAAATACAATTAATTCTAATGACTTATTTATAAAATCAGTAGATGAAAAGCGAATTATACTATGTCTTGATGAGACGCTATAAGACCGTTTATAATCTTAGTCATTGATAATTCAGAAAATGAATGCTCCTCATTAAATAGACTAAGGATTCTCTTTCTTTCGAAAACTAAGAATTCTTTTTCTATTAAATCTGAGTGATAAAACTTCTTATTTCTTGAGTTAATGAGCGAATAGGGGATGAACATAATATGCTGTGGTTTTGTCTTGTAAAACTTCAAATAGTTTTCGAATCTCCTAGTATCATGCTGTTTAGATTCAGCGTCTTTACCGCATGCACATTGTGCTAAATAAATAAGCTTACATCTACAATTATCTTCAAATGGAATCCAACCAATAATATCTAAGCCTCTTTCTTGATTATTTCTTTCAGAAATTCCAGCAAGCTCATCATCCTCTATATCAAGACCAAGATCTAATGCTAGTTCAGATATCTTTTGTTTGGCATTTCCTCTATACGAAGTATTTTTTCCAAACTCTTTGATAACCGATCCTGGAGGTAAAAAACTTTTTAATACAAAAAAAGAAAGCGTTTCAAATTCAGTTGTCAAATCTGACCTAAATTTTTTAAAAATATTCAATTTAGAAGAAACTAATAGGCTTAAGTAGAGCTTATGCTTCCAAGCAATATTATCTTTTAGCACTAATAGTTGTGAATCACGAAACAAAAATGGATAACTATCACCAAAGACAGAAACTCTTTCCTCAATTATTATCATTACATTATTAATGAAAATTTCATCAGTATCCCTTTGTTCTGCACTTTTACCTTCATTATCAGAGTAATTCTTTGTTCCAAAAAACCTATCAAAAACATCACCAAAAGACACACCATCTGTGTTAGAAAATAGAGAGATTAATTCAATAAAGTCAGCATACAGATTTAATTTATTCTCAGGATAATCTGGCTTGTCAATAGTGGAAAAATTATTAACACAGTCAGTGATTTTATCATTAAAAGTCATCAGCATCACGTTCTTTTTGTTGTTGGAAACTTCTTATTTTCTTTGTTATGTCATTAATACTTTTTAGATCTAAATATAAGCCAGTATAAAAATTCTTGACTTTATTTGAATAAGAGTCAGCTTTTTCAATTGCTGCTAAAGATTTTCTAATCTCCCTCTCAAATAATTTTTCATAATCATCAGTCAATTCATAAGCAATCTCTATCGATGTTCCTTTTTCAAAAGCTGCTAAAGCTACTGAATTACTAATAACTGCATCAAGCATTTTTAAGCCACTAGTATCGCCTAGGACACGAGAATTACCCTCGGTTTTGTCAAACCACCAAACAACTAATTTTTTTAAATTCTCATCCTTTAAATTTTCTAATGGTTTTTCAACGTTGAGGCTAACATCAATAAAATTTTTAATGTTTTCTTTAGACAAACTATCTGTAAAATAATTTAAATGAAATCTTGTGTCATTTAGACCTTTTATTGAATAAAAATTTTCATCTTCGACCTTTTTATACAACTCAAACCCTACTAGTAATCTTTTTATATAATTACTTGAACTACCAATAGATTTTGAAATACTTCTACACGCTTCTACAAATGATAAATTTTTAAACTCAGAATCCTTTAGATCAGATAGGTATCTTGCCTTCTCTAAAAGTCGCCAAGATTTAATACCAGTTATATGCCTAAAACCAAGATATCTCAGTATATCATTCTTATCATCAAATACTAAACAAGGTACCGTAGTTGGCTTAAATTCAGCTTCGCTAACAATCTGTTTAATAGCTACCTTTTTCACCCCGGAAAGTTCTGGCATTGATAGCAATTTTACTGCGGTTAAACGCCTATTACCTTCAACCACAATATATTTTCCCTTATCTTGATCATCCTCAATAACAAGCAGCTGTTCACCAGCAAAAAAATCATTTTGACCAATGGCCATCATTAATTCTAGGGTAGCATACTCTAAAAGCATGAACTCGATCACATCCTTTTCCGTTTTACCTTGCTTAGATTTGGGTAATCTAGGATTAAACAAGTCTAATTTTAAAAGACTAAAGTCTATTTCTTTAAAATCATATTTTTTCTCCTCTGCCATTATATCAAATTATCTTAATCAATAGTTTTTCTAGTTTGTAACAAATATAGAAGGGTAAATTCTCACAGATACTTATAATATTAATACCACTAAAGTGTGGCAAAATACAAAAGAATTCTTTATCCAGCGAATATTATAACTTCAAAGGACATCTTCATTCTAATTAAACATATTAGAAATTAGTAACGCAAGAGAATTAAAATTGCTTTGGAAGCAAAAAAGAATAAAATAAATATCAGTATATTTGATATATCGTTTTGTCGTATAAATCAACAATTTCTAATGGAATCCTCCTTCTACCCATTCAAATTTAAGTTACCACATATACATGAATTAAATAACCATGGTGAGTCCATTCTGAAAGAATTAAATCTTTATGCTCTCTCGCTATCAGATAATAAAATCAAGAAGCAAATTGTTGAGAGCCTAGTTGCATTTCATGCACAATCTGCCACGATAAAAGACTTCAGAAAAATTTATATATATGCTTTGAATCTGCAATTAAAAGATAAGAACATCAACGATTTAATTAGACCGGAATGGTTGTTACTTTCTCAGAAGTGTAAGTCTCCTCTTGAAAATTTTAATGTAAAGGATATTAAGATCGATAAAAATCAGAACGAAGCTTCGATTAAATTATGTTGCTATTATCACCTATTCGTGTTTATTCACGGATCCCAATCATCAGTAGCTAAAGAAGTAAGAGAGGAGATTGAAAATTTTTTGATTACGCCAAACCTCCTTCTAGGCTACAGGCTTATTGATAGCTTACATCAAAAATTCATTTTCAGTTTTTTACAATACGGAGGAATTGAATCACTCCCCTTCTCTTTAAAGAGAATGAATATTTTTGATTTCCTGCTTCAACTCGGCATCACTGTATCAAATTCCGAATTGGAAAAAAAGCCAAATAACAACAACTCTTCAATAGCTACCAAAACAACCATTAATGACTCAAGTCCTGACTCTCAAGAGGCAGATTTAAAAATCATTCTCTTCAAAGATGTCTTATCGGTAAGATCTTACAATGTATGTGTTGATAATAAATTGAATACCTTAAATGATTTAAATAATCACTTTTCAAAATTTTATACATTTACAAATCTTCCCAATTGCGGGAGAAAATCTAACAAAGAACTTATTGAATTTTGCAATCAAAAGAATTCAGAAAATCATCTCGATCAAATAACGAAACTAGGTGAAGAGAGTGCTCATTATTCTGATAAGAGAATTGAAGAATTACTTGCCAATTTAACTTTAAAAGACTGGGAAACATTTTTGCTAAATCTATTAACATCCTCTAAGACTTTATCCAAAAGAAATGAGAACATATTATTAAGTATAACTAAAAATAAAATTAAACACTCCATCTTAAAAAATCTTATAAAAGCTCAATATAGTCCTTTACAAATAAAAAATATAGGTGAGAAATCTGGAATAGAATTATCTGAATTTATTAGAAAAAAAATAGACTGGCTATATAAAATCATTCAGTTGAATGAAGCAGGCGAACTACAGTCCATAAAGGATTTTAGATATTTTAAATTTTTTATAAAATTCCAACTAAATATTTCTCTTTCAAATTTTTCAGTATCGGAGAAGGATTTTGAGTTACGAAAAGTAAAACTATTTGCTTTAGTAAGTCAATTATGTTTTTCTCAATCATTCTTTTCCAGTGAGAATGAGTATTACATATTTGTATATGGTACCGGATTTGATAAACGGTATTCTAAAAAAAATTTAGAACAATTAGGAGTTGATTTGGGAATGACAAGAGAAAGAGTTCGACAAATAAAGAAAAAATTATTAAAATCAACCTTTCAGAGACTATCCTTATTCAAAGATATTCTTAGCTATGCAGATAAGTTATTTGCATTAGATCAACCTCTTGTTATATTAAATGATCTGTTATTGACAGCAATAAATGCTAATGGAGATACAACTCTAACAAGAAGATTCATTGGTCGCTTTATAAATAGTATTTATGATGGTAAATCAGTTTTAGGGATTGACTTTCTCTATAGTGGTAGCCTCAATAACAGAGGTTATACATCTGCAATAATTTCAGAAGATAGAATGCTGCATAATTTCTATATCATTGACGAGGTTATAAAGGATCAAGTTAAATTTAAAGAACTTTTTATTGATCTTGGAAAAAAAATGAATGAAAAAATTAAAGAAAATATCAAGTTAGAAAAAAGAGATTATTTGAAACCGTTTATAAAGGAAATAGATTCTGATAACTTAGAGATAGTCTCAATTATTTTGCAAGAAGAATTTAGTAGAAAAATTCATCGAGGGAAAAACATGCACTATATTCCATTAGAAATAACCGAAGAATTTATAATAATCAATAGAAATACTAAATGGAAACATTATGAATATGTTTATAAGGTTCTTGAAGATTTAGGAGAACCTAGCCATAAAGATATTATTAGAAAAAGATTGAAAGAAATGTTTCCGGAAATAAATATAAAGTCCGTTCAAGGAGCGGTTTTAAACAACTCAGATATTTTTATTTCATTTGGGCGATCAAGTACTTATGGTTTAAAAAAATGGGAGGCAGAAGGAAATGTAAAAGGTGGAACTATTAGAGAAATCATTCAAGACTATCTGGAAAACTGGCAAACCCCCAGGCATATCAATGATATCACACAGTACGTGCAAAGATTTCGAGAATCAACAAATTCAAATAGCATTTTTTATAACTTGAAAATCATGAATCCTGATAAAAATCCTTTCCTGTTTTTTAGAGGTGGATTAATTGGTTTGAAAACTAAAAAGTACTATGATAAAGATAAACTAATATCTTCCACATCTCCCTCAAGTCTCGAAGAACTTATTGACGACTTCTTTTAAAAATCATTAACAAAGTTAGTAATATCGTCTAAAGGATTATCGCTAGATTCTGCTTCTTCCATTATTAGTTTTAATAACTCAGTTTGAACATCACCTCCTTGGTTATAAACTTTATTTTCGAATACTTCAAATCCCTTGCAGGCATAATTCTCAAAAATTTCTAATCTCTCATTTGTGGAAGGTGTCCCAAGAAGATCCGTATCTTTAGATTCCACAATCGCCAAAATATTCATTAATGATAAATCAAACTCACCATTAAAAATGTTTAACCGAATTGGGTTATCCATTGCTTTCGTAAAAGATTTAGGTTCTCCATATTTCCTGCCTAAACAAGCGGCAAAAACTACAAAATCTTTATAAGTATTAAAGACCCTGGTTTCTTTATTGTCACCGGCTAACTCCTTAACCATTTTTTCATATTTAGCAGATATTCTAATACTATTCTTCATAATAACCTTCTTTAATTTGAGTGAATTCGTACTCTTCTCCCCATACTATTGACTTCCTTTTTGAAATATCACTTTTTTCATCTTTCGGCATAGGTTCAGTTGTGTGATATATAAATGAATATTCTTTACCCACTCGTCCTTTCATCTCAGATTCAACTTGACCTTGCCATTGAGTATCAGATACTAAAACGATAATTTGATGAGCTAAATTAGGAATCAATCTAGCAATCATTTTCCTATATAATGTATCCAACGTTCCAAAGGGCGAATCCATTACCAAAGGGAAAATTCCACCTTTAATAAATTTACTCTTTTTAGTTTCGTAATTTTCTTTACAGATAGAGACGATACTTCCGATAAATGATAAACTTGCCACTTGATATTCACCAGCAGAATTTTGAACATAAATCGTTATATCTTTGACTTTTTTATTAACATTAAGCGTGTAATTACTATTTATTTCTGCCCAATAATTTTTTGCTATAATTGATGTGAATGTTTTATTTACTTTATTTGATAATTCTGCACGAATTTTATCAGAGATAGCATCATATACTTTTCCAATTAATTCGTGACTATCTTCAGCTAATTGAAGTCTAGTTTTTGCTAACTCAAATTCATCGGATTGCTTCTTTACCTTTTTGATTTCTTGTTTTAATTCAATTATTTCTTTTCCAATTTCCGTAAATCTATTTTTGTTTAAAGCTTTCTCTTCAAAGTTTAACTCCATATCTGATTCTAATTTTTTTCTTTTAGATTCTAATTTTTCTATTTCTTCATGTTTGACATTACCAATTTTATCCGAAATCTCATCGAGTCTACCTTGATATTTTTTAAGTGTACTTTTTATTTCTGTCAACTCCTTTTGATGTTTTTTCAAGGTGTCAATAAATAAAATTTTCCTTGATTTTATATTTGTAAGGATTCCAGTAGTAGTTATGACGGCATCCTCAATCTCTAATGGAATTGTTGTTTTTTGTAATTTTTTGATTGCCGCATATGCATTGGGGGCTTCTTCTTTATTTATAGACCTACCACAAATACAGTTCCCTATTTCTAATAAGTCATCCAAAAATTGTTCACGAATTTTTCCTGGAATTTCTCCTTTTATCCTTTTTTCATGTAAAATGCTTTCAGCAGTTTCAACTAGTTCATTAGATAATGCTAAAAAGCCTTCTCTGCTTATTAAGTTTCTTCTATCCTCCTCAAGGGAACTTAGTCTTTGGGTTAACCTTGAAGAATCAGCATCTAATCTTTTTCTCTCTTTAACTAACTCGGCTACTACTTTTTTCTCGACTAAATTTGAATCAATAGTCCCAATTTCTCTTTTAAAAGCACTTATATTATTTTCACAGTCGTCAATAAGACTTTGAATATCTTGTTTCTCCTCTTCTTTATTTTCTAATTTCTCAATTTTCTTTTTTAGTTCGTCCGAAGAATTAGCTTTTAATTGTTTTGTAAACTCTTTCATAACTCCTTTTAAATGAAGTTTTCCTCTTTCTATAATTTCAAGACCTAATAATTTCTTTATTGCACCCTTTATTTCGTTTGACTCATTTGGTGCAGATAAATTTTTAATTCTTTCTCCATCAAAAAAGAAGTAAGAATGTAAATCTTCTGGAAGAATTTGCTTGATATTTGGTTCTGGATTATTTGACTTCTCGTATGCACCATTTTTAAAATAATTTAAAGTAAAGGTTCCTTTATCAAGAGAAACTTGCAATCCTTTTTTCTTTATAAACTTCTTTTCTCTCCGAGCAATATATTTTACCTCCTCATGCATGAATGTTAACTCTATATAGACTTCAATCTGGTCACCTTCTCTACTTTCGCTAACTAACCTTTGATTTGGTATCTTATCTAATTCATAATCACTTTTACCATACAAAACCCACTTAAACGCATTTAGCAAAGTTGTTTTACCAGAACCATTAGCACCATGTATAACTGTAATCATTTTTGTGTCATCACTACTAAATTCTAATATGGGTTGTTCTCCATAAAATTGCCTAAAGTCTTTTATTTTTATTGATAGTATTTTCATTGTTTCGTTTCTTCAATTATTACTTTGATTATTTTTTTATTTATTTCTCTGAGTGCCGGAGAAGATAAATTTTTCATGTATTCATATTCCCTCTCAATTGCTAAAACTTTATTGACAACTGATTTCACCTTAGGGTCATATTCGCTCAGTATTTTTTTTACATCCTTTTTTTTCATGTTTTTGCTTTAGGTTTATAAATCTAATAAATGATATTTTATTTTTATTCTTCTTAACTCATCGAGACTATGACCGGGATTTTCTGACATGCTAGCAAACTCATTAACCCGATTGAGTTCTTTTATAAGAAGATTCCTTTCAACATTAAATGAATCAGAATTAACGTAGTCATCATCATCAGGGATAACTATAAAATCATAGATATTTGCTCTCTTCTTTCCTTCTGCTTTTCTTAGTACCCGTCCTCTTCGTTGAATAAATTGTCGTGGGTTAGATGATGATGCCAATATGTAAGCATTTTCAGTCCTGGGAACATCTACCCCTTCATCCAAACATCTAATAGCGACTAAAGTCTGAAGTTTACCTTCTCCAAACTGTTTAAGAATTCTCTTTCTCTTTTCTTGATCTTCTTGTGCAGTAAATTTATTTGCTCTCATCCCTATATCATTACCGACCATTAGTAAAATTTTATCCACTTGTCTTACTGCTAGTGATTCTGACTCTGAAACAAATTCTTGGTCTTGCCCAAATTCAGTATATTCGATTTCATCTCCGCAATAAATAAGGTTATAGTTGGACTCCTTATTATCTTCAATTAATTCTCTTAATTTTACTAACTTGTTATCAGCATTTGCTACTATCCTAGATCGTTTAATAAGTAATTTTTTTAACCTTTCTGATTCAATAGTATCAGTATCATTTTGAGCATAACTAAACGCTCTCGCAATTTGAATTGAAATATCCTTATACTCTTCTAATTCACTTTCTGTGAATGAAATTAAAATGGGATAGTAGTTGTATTTACAAAGAGTCCCATCCTGAATAGCTTCTTGTAGTCCATATTTAATAACTGCCTTCCCGAAAAAATCTCTCAAAATTTGTGTTCCCTCTTCATCAAGGTGTCTATCAGGTGTTGCTGATAAACCAATCCTAAACCTTGCATTGGATGGGAGGAGAGTAGAAATTTTTCTACCTCCTAGATTATGCATTTCATCAGCTATGAAAATAAATGGAAAGTTTATCTCAGATAATATCTTTTGAAACTTATCTCTAGTAAAGGTAGCATTTGAAGTAATGACGAAAAAGAAATTTGAAATTCTAGCATTGATATTAATGATTTCGTTGTTAACTTCGTTTATCCATTTTTTATAAGAACCATAGCATATAATTGGTGAGAATCCAAAATTACTAGCTTCATCTTGCCATTGGTCGGCTAAGTGTTTGTATGGAACAGTTACTATTATTCCTAATTGTCCTTTTCGTTCTACTAATTTTTGTACTAACCTTGTTACCGTTGAAAGGGCGGTAACTGTTTTTCCAGATCCTGTTGCCATGTGAAAAATTCCAACACCATTGTTCTTAAACCAACTAGAAATTGCATATTCCTGATGTTCTCTTAGCTTATTCTCCTCATTTAAGAACCAATCAGGTATAAAAGGTAATGAAGACTTCAATTTAAGTTCGTTGATTTTCTCTTGAAAAATGTTATCTAAAAAAATTTTTATCTTTTTTCCTCTTTCATTCTTTTCGTAGAAGTCCTCAATTTTTTTAAATAATTTTTCTCCTTGCTCTACTATGGCAAGCTCATCTGAAGTTGTTGCCTTTTCTTTGATTATACCAACCAGCTTTTCCTTTGTAGCTAGAATGTAATCTTTGTGTTCTCCACGGAAAATTGAGTCGATATTATATTCATCTAACTCTATAGATTTCGCATCTTCATCATCTCGCCATGACCTAGTTACTTTAAATGATTCTCCATTTTTAAGCAAACCACTAGGAGTAAAATTACAACTACCATCAATACTTAATTTATTTATTCCATCATAAAAAATTGCGCATTTCTCATGTGCCAAAGTCATTTCTTTCTGAAAAAATACTGGTTGAATCACTAGTCTGTTCTTTTGCTGTAGATAATTTAAACAGTTATAAAACAACTCCTTTCCTTCAATTAAAATATCTTTCAACTTATCAGGAGTATTTGCAAATATTGTCTCTATTTCTTTTAAGTCATCATCATTTAAATCTAAAGGACTAATTACATTCTCAAGGTCTTTAGAGTTAAGAATATGACATGTAATAATTCGAAAAACACCATTAGATAATATAAATTTAGAAAATGGGACCGCGAGAATAGAAATAGCATATGTAGAAAAGTAACCTAGTTTTAAATCTATTTTCTTAGAAAGTGGAATGGCCTGCGCATAAAACTCATACGGTTTAAAATCTCTATCACTGGCATATTTACTCCCTGGAGGGAATTGTATGTCCTTGAAATCTTTCATGTATTCTAATATTCGAATAAGTAGACCTTGTCTATGAGTCCACAAAAAAGTTACTTTTTTATCTAAAAATTTTAGCGCTCATCAAAAATAGCTAATCAAAAGGTAATATATAGTAATTGAATGAAATATACTATCTATTTTATACAGTTTCTGTATTTTATATCAATATACAAGTTCAATTGTTCTCATTTCTATTAAATGAATTGAACTTATTAATCTAAATCTCATTTGGCCACCTCACCCACAAATAGAATATCCAATGTCAAGCTATTATCATTCTCCATACTTCCGCTAAAATCAACACCGGAATAACACAAAACAATTCAGCTGCTACAGTTGTAAGATCTATTTCCTAATCATTTTCTACTCTAGTTACCTCTATAAAGTAACTCGATTCGATTAAAAAATTTGTTTTTATTGCTTGTAAAAACAAACAAAAAAATGTATTATTGTATCTAATAAGTGCTAAATACAAGCAAAATATTTACAAACAACTACCTTCTATTATGGCAAAAAAGAGAGCTACCGCAAAGAAAGTTATTACCAGGTCCACTGCTGCCAGAAAAACCACTACCAAAAACCGGCTAAGGCGTCAAGATATGATTGGAATTTCAAAGCTCGCAAATTTAAGTGTCTCTACCTTAGTCAAATGGCACGAAGGAAGTCTGGCCGTAAAACCAGAAACTGAATTAAAAATCTTTGACGCAGCCAATCGGTTTTACGAACAGGAAGCGCTAAGAATTACCAACTACCTCGAAAAGCTAACCAAAATTGAGCAACGAATTTCCGAAACCAAATCGACTATGAAAGAAGCGGTAAAATTGCTAAAAAGTAATTCTTCCAAAGTGAATAAAAGAACAAACTAAATTCATCTTCATCATAATGTAGACTACTTTTTTGTTCAGCTTCAGGATGTGAATGTACCTGTTAACTTGCCACGGATTATGGATAACTTATTTTTTTAAAAACCAGATAAGGAATACGAAATAAATAGATTCAGAATTTTATAAAATGATTAAGCACAAATTCTGTACGATAATTTAGGTATTTGTTCATTAAATTGAATTCGCCTAAAATCAAGTTCAGATTTATCGGTTTTTATCTTTGTTGGATA
>CALGOB010000121.1 GCA_937958005.1 uncultured Cyclobacteriaceae bacterium | reverse complement strand
CAGAAAGCCACTAATTTTAGGAATACCCAATTCTAGAGGGCCGCCGTGGAACGGTGTTTTTCAGGATCAGAAAAAAATCTTCTTTATTTGATCTATAAGTGTCTTTTTGTTCATTTTCAGATTTAATTGGATACCAGTAGTATTTAATAATCAAATGTTTGACTGGATGCTTGCTAAAGAAGTTTGAGCTTAGAAACGTTTCCTCATAGATTTAGTGCTAGATCCTAAATATTTCACTCACTTTTTATTAGCCATGATATAATCCTTAACAACCTTTGGAAAATATTCATATTCTAGTTCATGGATTTTTTTCGCCAGTGTTTCAGCAGAGTCAGATTCATTGACATCGCATTTTGCTTGATGAAGTATTCTACCCTTATCATATTCCTCATTTACTAGGTGAATGGTGATACCACTAATTGGGTCTTTTGAGTTAATGACTGCTTCATGAACATGCATGCCATACATTCCTTTTCCTCCATAATTGGGTAACAATGCTGGGTGTATGTTAATTATTTTATTTGGAAATTCTTGGATAAGCTTACCTGGAATTTTCAACAAAAATCCTGCTAAAACAAGGTAATCTACAGAAGCTTTCCTTAATTCACTGATAAGAAAATCAGTTTCATTCTGCAAAGTTTGATTGCTAAAAATCAGTGATGGAACACCTAATTTTTTTGCCCTCTCTAAGACAAAAGCATTTTTTTTATTGGTGCCTATCAGTGCCACTTCTACTCCCTCTTCTAGACGAAAGAAATTGGCTAAGTTTTCTGCATTTGTACCACTGCCAGAAGCGAAGATTGCTATTTTTTTCATAGAATAATTAAGACTAATGGAATATCATACTAATGATGCCCGATAGAATGATTAGGTTACAATAATACTTAAGGTATTTGAAATGCTTTACTGTATCAGCTCTCTTTAAGCGGAAAATAAAATAAGCCATAAACGGTGTCAATCCTATGAAATAAAACTCAACATATTGATTATTGACATTGAACATGAAGATAATAAGCGCAAGTGTGGAAAGGGCACAAACTATGTATAGTATTTTCTTAGTTTTCCGAATGCCCAGTAATAATGGTAAAGACTTAATACCATGTGTTTTTTCTCCTTTCATATCTTCAATATCCTTGATTATTTCTCGGACTACCATAATGGATGCAGCAAAAAGAGAGTATGATAAAATCAATGCATTTACATTCTGATATTGAACCCCTATAATTAAAATAGAGATCCCTGTTAAAAACCCAATCAATAAATTACCAATTAGTGGTATTCTTTTTAGACTATTACTATAAAGCCAAAGTAAAAAGGAAGAGAGTAAATGAATGGCGCCAATCTTCCACCAGACCAATATTCCTAAGAAAATGCCAATAAAATTGAAGAGCATGTGATAGAACATGGCAGCTCTTCTTTTTAGGTTAGTCCCAACAACTACCTTATTTGGCCTGTTAATTAAGTCTATTTTTTGATCATAATAATCGTTGATTATATAGCCTGCGGAAGAAATTAGTAATGTACTAATCACTGTTAGTGCGAGCAAGTAATCTGTTAAATAAACTAGCCAGTCGGCGGATGAACCAATTAAAAAAATAGCAGTAAGATACTGAGTGAAGCCAATAATTGCTAGATTGGTTACACGGGTGATCTTCAAAAGTCCTTTGATAGAAAATACTTTGGCCTTCGACTCACTCATTCTGATTTACCCTGCTGTTCAGAAATAATAGACTGTGAAATTAGTTCATAAATTTCGCTATGCCTATCAGAATCCAATAAATCAAGATGTTTTTGCATTGTCTGATGATCTTGCCTTTTTGCAGGGCCTGTTTGACTTGCTATAGGACTCAGTTCAAATGCTTTTTGCACTGTTTCCATTATCAGTGGTTTTAACAAGTCTAAATTACTATCATTTTCTTTTAAAACTTGATCTGCTATTGATAAAAGGTGATTAGTGAAGTTAGAAGCAATGACAGCGGCTAGGTGATAAGTCAATCTTTTGGTAGAGTCAACAAATTGATAGGTTATATTAGTCGTGTCACAAAGCGTTGAAAGCTTTGATTGAGTCTCTAAATGATTACTTTCCAGTAAAAAAGGGACATTAACTAGTGCAATATCTTTATTTTTTTGCAGAGTCTGAAGCGGGTATAAAACACCATAATTCTGAAGGTTAAAGCCTTCAAAAATTGATAAAGGAATGGTGCCACTGGTGTGCAAAATAATCGCATTCCCTACATTTTTAATAGCTGATACAATCTCAGAAATCACATCATCATTTACTGCAATGATAATAAAATCGCATGTTTCATTTTGGTAATCAAGATTTGTTTTAGTAGTCAACTCTTTTGTTTCATGCCTACTATAAATGCTTGTGATTTGATGGCCAGCTTGCTTAAACCATTTATTAAAATGAAAAGAGACATTTCCATTTCCTATGATGCCAATACGAAAAGATTCACCCATCATCGTCAGTTAGAATTCCATTTGCTTTTCGCGCATTTTTTTAAATTCCGTATAACGCCTGCTAATGGCTACGCAGAAGCCAATACTTAGTATCAAAGTCCCAAGCCAGAGTAGGTTTACATAAGGTTTTTCTACAGCTTCCAATATAATCCAGTCTTTCTGGGTAGTTTGATAAGTAAAAGTAAATGCGCCTTCTTCAGGCACTATTTTATCAATCTTAATCCGAATGGCTAAATCACTTACCTTGGCTTCTAATTTACCTACATTTTTGTCTTTTATAATATAAATGGGTTCTGCGAAATAATCACCAGTCTCACCAGCTATTTTGATGATTGCTTTTACGGCAGCATCATTTCCTTTTAAGTTAATCCCATCTACTTCCGTTACTCTCTGAACATCCTCTAATACTGATACATAATCGTTTAAGTAGAAATTTTCTCCTTTACGAACAGTTACTTGCTGAGGTTCACTCCATTCCCCTGGATCACTTGGGTCAGGAAAAGTACGGACATGTGTATAGAGATCAGCCAATGCTGTTCTTTTAATATCTGGAGAATAGACAATCCCCATTTGCTCATTCATTTGAACCCTTGGAAAAAGCGTAAATGACTTGCCATTTGCTTTTAGATATTCGACTTCGAAATAACTATTTTCAGTCCCATCTATAATCAATGAATCACCTTTGGTGACTTTAGGTTCTTTGATGTTAGCATTTGCTATATATACCTCTGGATTTTTAGTTGCCGAGACAAAATTTTGATCAACAAACCCTTTCTCCTTAAACAGCCTCCTGATACCTTTATAATTTAAAGTATAACCACCCATTTGAATGGGTTCATTAAGGTAAATGAGTAAATTATTTTTGTTTACTTCTTCTGGAAACTCCCTACTCCATATGAGTCCTGTATAATTTTTAGAAATAATTTGATCATATCCTGATGAAAAAAGCATTCCGATTAACATCATGGCTACCCCTATATGTGTAATTGCGCCACCAGATAATTTGGGACTACTTTTCAGCACTGAGATGAGTATTTTTAAATTGGCAATTACTGAATATGAAGCGAAGAAGAATAACAGAATATACCTTGATAAATAAAGGATTATTTGACCTTTAGTTTTTTCTTCTTGATCAAACAAGCTAAAATACCCCAAAGAGACTAAACTCAATGTCAATAAAATAGCTAAGCCTAATGGCCAAATTACTGTTTTAATTAGGGCACTTTGATCCATCTTTTTCCACCAGAAAAATTGACCTGTACCAGAAAGGAAAGCCAGTAAAATAGCAAACCAGATTTGAATATCAGTATAAGCTTTTACTTGATCATCTGGGGGAGCTAGATTCAAAGATCCACCAAACAAATCGGCAACAGCATTAAACACAGGGTAAGAAGTAACATAGATTACATGGAAAGCCATAAGGCATAGGGTAGTAACGCCCATAAAAATCCAGAACTCCCTTGAATAAGTGGCAATTTCTTCTTCAGTAGAAGGAATTTTCTTCCATCTAATAATCATAATAATTATACTGCCTAAAAAGAAAGTAATCAAATAAAGGAGCAATTGATTGTTTAACCCTAAATCTGTAAAAGAATGTACAGAACTATCCCCTAAAATCCCACTTCTAGTGAGGTAAGTAGAATATACAATGAGCAGAAAAGATGCGACTACCAAAATAATAGAAGCTTTTAGTGCTTTTTCACTTTTCTTATAGGCAATCATCGTATGAATTGCCCCCACCATGACTAACCAAGGAACGTAGATTGCATTTTCTACGGGGTCCCAATTCCAATACCCGCCAAAATTGAGTGTTTCATAGGCCCAATAAGCGCCCATTAATATACCTATTCCTAATACTACTGCAGAAAATAATGCCCAAGGAAGTGCCGGCCTAATCCATTCTTTAACTTTTCCTTGCCATAGACCTGCTATGCAAAATGCAAAGGGTATCATAGTGGTAGCAAAACCTAAAAATAAAGTAGGCGGATGGATGACCATCCAATAATTCTGTAAGAGAGGATTTAACCCATTGCCATCTTTAGGAATGAAATCTGGATTAATCTTAAAAATAGGTGCATTGATAACTTCTTTTAAAAGTAAAAATGGACTACTACCAATTCTAAAATCTTCAAGGATTACAACCCCCAAGATCATAGAGGTTAAGAAAACCTGAATTAGACAAAAAACGGTCATTACCGAAGTAGTCCAATACTTATTGGTTTTGATTATGATTAACCCAAGGATGACGTTCCAAAATATCCATAATAAAAATGAACCTTCTTGCCCTTCCCAGAAACTGGATATCTGATAATGCAGGGGAAGTAGCTTAGAGGTATGACTCCATGCATAGTGGTATTCAAAATAGTGATTGCTTATAATATAAAAGAGCGTACCAACTATCAAAAAGACAGCTCCTGTATGAAAATAGAAAAAGAAATTTGCAAACTTCAGCCAATTCTTTTTTTTGTCACCTTCTACTACGTTTGTTGTGATTAAATAGGTGATAAAAGCAAATAGACTGAAAACAAAAGAAGCAATAACTGCAAAATGGCCTAAACCTCCTGGTGTGTTAATCATTACCGATAATATTGAGTAGAAAGTTAGACTTTGATTTTGTCTTCATTATATTTAGAAGGGCATTTCAAAAGTATTTCCTTTGCAATAAAAGTATTCTTTTTGTAATATCCCACTATCACCACCTCTTCAGACCTTAACAAATCAGAAGGAATAGGATTAGGGTGAAAGACTCTTTGTTCCGTATTATTTTTATCAATCATTGTGAAGTAAAAAGAACGTTTATCTGGGCTTTCATCAAGACCAATAATTTGCCCATTTACTTTCTTCAACTGGCCTACAACATGCACTTTTTTACCATTGCCATTTTCGTGTATTGCCAATGCTTCTTCAAAGTTCATGTAAGTCCCAGCATCCCCCGTAGAGGAAATGATGACCATTACAGCAATGGCAATTACAATTATCCCAAAAATATGTGTCTTTTTCATATCTTCTCCTCTCTCTCCATTTTAGAAATTTTTCTATCTATACTTACCATATAAAAAACCATTCCACCAAAGATGCTGAGAATTACTGCAACTACCACATAAATCTTTCCATTGGATCGCATGGTATCGGCCATTTCAACTCCATTTGGTACTTCAGTGGATGTACTATATTCTTGGCCTTTTGCATTGCCAATGGGTGAAAAAACAGTTAAAAGCAGAAGTAAGCTTAACGTTTTATAAAGTAACTTAATGCTAGATAAATTCATTTTTTCTCAGTTCTAATTTTCTCAATCTTATCTTTAGAGTAGCTACCCAAACACCAAGCAGTGTCCAACCAATAATAGCAACGTAAAATACTTTTCTCAAGTTACTGTCTAAATCATAGGAATTAAACCCTGGGTTGCCCCCATTGCCTGGGTGTAAAGATTCCGTTAACCTAGGAAGAATAAACAGCAAAGGAATTAAACAAGCAAATGCAAAAATATTATAAATAGCACTTATTCTGGCCTTCATATGTCTATCATTCATTGAATTTCTTAATATCAAATAAGCGAAATATATCAGTAGACCAATTGCGGAGGCATTTTGTTTTGGATCTCCACTCCAGTAGGTTCCCCAAGTGAAATTCGCCCACAACATGCCACTAATGATTCCGAGAACGCCAAAAAGTATTCCTGCATTGGCAAACTCAATGCTATAAAGATCATTTATTAAACTACCACTTCTCAATGTCTTAATGGCATAAACCACCGAAATTAGTAATAAAATAATCATACCAAACCACATAGGGACATGAAAATGTAAATTTCTAATAGATTCATTTAAAACGATCAGACGTGGGACATCGAAAAGGAATCCACCAATGATGGTATAAATAAGAATTGCCACGGCAAGTATTTTCCACCAAGATTTAGCAATTAACTTTTCCATAAATAAGGGAATAATATGACAGATAAAACAAAAACAATTACATCAAGCGAAATTAAAACAAGGATTTCATCGATGCTTAGTGATGGATCAAGGTCATCAATAGCTACCTTGGACATCTTAATGCACTGAAGAATTACAGGAATCACTACAGGGAAACTTAATATAGACATCATTACAGGATTATTCCCTGCTTTTGCCGCAATGGCAGCTATCATGGTTAGTGGAATAGCCAGCCCTACTACTCCCAAGAATACGGTAAGGGTAAACAAATAAAGATTCCCTACAGGATCACCCATTATGACAAGGTATAGTCCAAGAGAAAAAGTAGCAATAAATAAAGTGACAAGTATGTTATAAAGAGATTTAGCAATAATGATGCTTTGAGGTTTAACTAGGAAATAGTAATAAAGAAATCTATTTTCCCCTTCTTGTTGAAAGGATCTTGACATGCTACTTGTAGAGGCAAATAATATAATGATCCAGAATAATGCATTCCAAGTAAACTGATCTACAATATTCAAAAAGCTTAAATAACAGATAAATATAGTACTTCCAGCAAAAAGTACAATGGAACCTAGCGTATGTTTTAACTTCAATTCCAAAACAAGATCTTTTAAAAATAGATGCTTTATTTCCCCCAACATTCCACTCATTAGCGCAAAGGTATATTAGAAATCAGTAAAGCTCATGAAAAACAGGATTCATTTTGGAATAGAAAAGTAATCCTGTTAGCATTGCAAAAAAGATGTAAATTTGGATATGTCATATACAAATAAGCCCATTTTAATTACAGGGGCAGCTGGTTTTATAGGATATCATTTGTCTGAGAAGCTATTGGATCAGGGATATTCTGTAGTAGGTGTTGACAATGTGAATGATTACTATGATGTCTCTTTAAAGAGGGACAGACTCAAAAACTTACAATCTAAAAAGGGATTTACATTTGAGGAAATAAATATAGCTGATAGGTCTTTACTAAATGATGTTTTTAAAAAGCATGGTGTAGAGTACGTAGTTAATTTAGCAGCACAAGCTGGAGTAAGATACTCCTTAACACACCCAGAAGCCTATATTGATTCTAATGTAACAGGATTTGTGAACATTTTGGAATGTTGCAGACATAACGAGGTAAAGCATTTGGTATATGCTTCTTCAAGCTCTGTTTATGGGGCGAATAAAAAAATGCCTTTTTCAGTAAAAGACAACATAGATCATCCAGTTTCATTATATGCAGCGACTAAAAAAGCGAATGAATTGTTAGCACATTCATATGCTGCGAACTTCAACTTGCCATCTTCTGGCTTGAGATTCTTTACTGTATATGGGCCATGGGGAAGACCTGATATGGCTTTATTTTTATTCACAAAAGCTATTTTGGAAGGGAAACCCATAGATGTTTATAACTATGGTAAAATGAAACGAGATTTTACCTATGTAGGAGATGTAGTTGAGGGGATTTCGAGGTTATTACCTTCAATACCTTTAGCTAATAAAGAATGGGACCCTATGAGACCAGACCCATCTTCTAGTTTTGCCCCATATAAGGTTTTTAATATTGGCAACAGTAATCCTGTTGAATTAATGGATTATATAAAAGAGGTAGAAAAAAATCTTGGAGCACAAGCTGAAAAGAATTTATTACCAATTCAGACTGGAGATGTACCAGAGACCTATGCAGATGTAAATGCTTTAATGGAGGCAGTAGAATATAAACCTAACACCAGCATTGAAGAAGGCATTAAAAAATTTATAGATTGGTATAAATGGTACTATAAAAAATGATTTTGAAGTTTTAGGCTAGAAATGGATGGAAAAGATATTAATAACAGGAGGGGCTGGATTTATAGGTTCGCATGTAGTAAGAAGATTTGTTGAAAAATATCCCAATATTCAAATATTCAATTTGGATAGTCTTACTTATGCAGGCAACTTGGAGAATTTATCAGATGTTTCCGATATGGAAAACTACACCTTTTTGAAAGGAGATATTACTGATGAAGATTATGTAAATCGTATTTTTAAGGAACAGTTGTTCGATGGGGTCATACACCTGGCAGCAGAATCTCATGTTGATCGGTCTATTTCAGATCCACTATCTTTTTTGAAGGCCAATATATTTGGAACAGTGAACCTGTTAAATGCAGCGAAGGAAATTTGGAAGTCTGATTTTGATGGGAAACTCTTTTATCACATTAGTACAGATGAAGTATATGGGTCATTAGGAGAGAGTGGGTTATTTACAGAAGAGACTTCATATGATCCTAAATCACCATATTCGGCATCAAAAGCCAGTTCAGATCATTTTGTAAGGGCATATCATAATACTTATGGCTTACCAATAGTAATATCTAACTGTTCAAATAATTATGGGCCAAACCAATTCCCAGAGAAATTAATTCCTTTGTGTATTAATAATATTAAGTTAAAGAAGCCCTTACCTATTTACGGTAAAGGAGAAAATATAAGAGATTGGCTTTTTGTAGAAGATCATGCAAGGGCTATTGATGAAATCTTTCATAAAGGGAAAGTTGGAAGAACCTATAATATAGGAGGGCTCAATGAATGGACAAATATCGATTTAGTAAAGTATCTTTGTCAAATAATGGATGAAAAATTGGGGAGAAACTCAGGAGAATCAGAAAAGTTAATTACTTATGTAAAAGATAGGGCTGGGCATGATTTAAGGTATGCTATTGATGCTTCAAGAATTAACGATGAGTTGAACTGGAAGCCCTCATTAAAGTTCGAAGAAGGACTCTCAAAGACAGTTGATTGGTATCTTGAAAATCAGGATTGGATTGACGCAATTACTTCGGGAGAATATCAAAACTATTATGCTAAACAATATAAATCATGAAAGGAATTATTTTAGCAGGAGGCTCAGGAACAAGATTACACCCACTTACCATTGCTGTAAGTAAGCAAATATTGCCTGTTTATGATAAACCAATGATTTATTACCCCCTTTCGGCTTTGATGCTAGCTGGGATTAAAGAGATATTAATTATATCCACACCTAGGGATTTACCTGTTTTTAAGGATTTATTAAAAGATGGAAGTCAATTAGGTTGTAAATTTGAATATGCGGTTCAAGAAAAACCAGAAGGACTAGCTCAAGCTTTTATCATTGGCGAAGAATTCATTGCAGGGGATGACGTAGCTTTGGTCTTGGGAGATAATATTTTTTATGGTAGTGGCTTGGCCGAAAAGCTCCAAAAGAGTACAAATCCAAGTGGAGGAATTGTTTTTGCTTATCATGTTACAGATCCTGAAAGGTATGGAGTTGTTGAATTTGATAAGAATAACCAAGTAATTTCAATAGAAGAGAAACCAGACTTGCCTAAATCAAATTATGCTATACCGGGTCTTTACTTTTATGACCATAAAGTGGTAGAATATGCAAAGAATTTAAAACCAAGTCCAAGGGGAGAATTAGAGATAACTGACATTAACAAAATTTACCTAGAGAAAAAAGACTTAAAAGTGGAGGTGCTCAGTAGGGGAACTGCGTGGTTAGATACTGGTACTTTTAGTTCTCTGATGCAAGCAGGTTCTTTTGTGCAAGCAATAGAAGAAAGGCAAGGTTTAAAAATAGGCTGTATAGAAGAGATTGCTTTTAAAATGGGATTCATTGATGAAAAAACACTTTTGGAATTGGCAAAAGATTTAATGAAAAGTGGTTATGGCGAGTACTTAAAAAAATTGATAAGTTGAAAATCATTGGAACAACATTAAGGGACTGTGTCATTGTAGAGCCTACTATCTTTGAAGATCACAGGGGGGTGTTTTTCGAAGGATTTAACTTAAACGAGTTCAACGAGAAAACAGGAATTCACCTTTTAGTTAAACAAATGAATTGCTCTCAATCAAAAAAAGGAGTATTACGTGGGTTGCACTTGCAAACAGGAGAGTACGCGCAATCTAAGTTAGTTTTTGTTACAAAAGGAGAAGCCTTAGATGTAGTGGTTGATATTAGAAAAGATTCCCCTACTTTTGGTAAGCATTTAACTGTAAGGTTAAGTGCTGAGAATAGAAAGAGAATATTTGTGCCTAAGGGATTCGCACATGGGTTTGTGTCATTGCAAGATGGAACAGAGCTCAATTATTTAGTGGACGAGTATTATAATAAAGCTCATGATTCTGGAATTTCATATGCAGATCCAGAGCTTAATATAGATTGGGAAATAGATCCCGAAAATGTTATTTTGTCCGAGAAAGATAAAAATTTACCAACATTTAGACAATTAATCAGTGAATAAGAAAAGAGTATTAGTTACAGGAGGGGCGGGTTTTTTAGGCTCTCATTTATGTGATAGGTTTTTAGCAGAAGGTTATTCTGTGATTGCTATGGATAACCTATTGACTGGATCTTTAGACAACATTGATCATTTAGTTGGTAATAAAGATTTTGAATTTTATCATTGTGATGTTTCAAAATTTGTTCATGTGCCAGGCGATTTAGATTATATTTTGCACTTTGCTTCACCTGCAAGCCCTATAGAATATCTAAAAATGCCAATTCAAACTTTGAAAGTAGGCTCGCTTGGAACACATAATTTATTGGGCCTCGCAAAAGCAAAAAATGCTAGAGTATTAATTGCCTCTACTTCTGAAGTTTATGGAGATCCTCTTGTTCACCCACAGACTGAGGAATACTGGGGAAATGTGAACCCAGTAGGGCCTAGAGGAGTTTACGATGAAGCTAAACGTTTTCAAGAGGCAATGACCATGGCTTATCATACTTTTCATGGTTTGGAAACTAGGATAGTGCGTATCTTTAATACTTTTGGCCCAAGAATGAGGTTAGATGATGGTAGGGTTTTACCTGCTTTTATTTCTCAAGCATTAAGAGGTGAAGATCTTACTGCATTTGGAGATGGATCCCAAACTAGATCTTTCTGCTATGTAGATGACCTGGTAGAAGGAATATATAGGCTGTTAATGAGTGATTACCATCTACCTGTTAATATTGGTAATCCTGACGAGATAACCATCAATGAATTTGCTGAAGAGATTATTAGACTGACAGGATCAAAGTCAAAAATAATCTATCACCCACTTCCAAAGGACGATCCGAAACAGCGTAAACCGAATATAGATAAGGCAAAGGAAATTTTAGACTGGACACCTAAATATACAAGGGCAGAAGGTCTTAAGCCAACCTTAGCTTATTTTAAAAAGAAGGTATTAAATTAATTATATATTTTTGTGCTTTAATAATCTTAAGGAGTTCTTTTTGAACTCTTTTTTATATCAATGAAATGGAAATTAAAAGAGTTGCAATAATAGGGTTGGGATATGTGGGACTACCACTTGCTGTAGAAATAGGCAAGAAGTATCAGGCAATAGGTTTCGATATCAATGAGTCTCGTATAAAAGAGCTTTCGGAAGGTTATGACAGAACCCTAGAGGTATCTACTGAGGAATTGAAAACGGCAATAGATCTTTCTTTTTCTTTTTCAACAAAAGATTTAAAAGAGATTGACCTGTTTATTGTAACAGTGCCTACTCCGATTGACGAATTTAAAATACCGGATTTGAGCCCTTTAAGATCTGCGTCAAATATGGTTGGGAAAGTTCTAGGAAAAGATAGTATAGTAGTTTACGAGTCTACTGTTTTTCCAGGGTGTACAGAAGATATTTGTGTTCCTATTTTAGAGAAAGAAAGTGGATTAGAACATAATAAAGATTTCTTTTCTGGTTACTCACCAGAACGAATTAATCCAGGAGATAAAGATAGAAGAGTTACTAACATTAAGAAGGTTGTAAGTGGAAGTAACCCTGATATTGCTACCTTACTGAACGAGTTTTATCAGTCCATAATTACTGCAGGAACCCACCTAACTTCGTCTATTAAGGTAGCGGAGGCCTCAAAGGTTATTGAGAATGCTCAGAGAGATATCAATATTGCTTTTGTGAATGAATTAGCGCTTATTTTTGATAAAATAGGGATAGATACCAAGGAAGTTTTAGATGCTGCAGGGACAAAGTGGAATTTCCTTAAATTCTCTCCAGGTTTAGTTGGAGGGCACTGTATTGGGGTAGATCCTTACTATCTCACTTACAAGGCTGAAGAGGTTGGATATCACCCACAGGTAATATTATCTGGTAGGAGAATTAATGATAACATGGGTAACTATGTGGCACAGACAGTCATAAAGGAAGCACTTAAAAATAAGATCAGTTTGAATACTGCCTCATTTTTGATTTTAGGCATAACATTTAAAGAGAATTGTCCAGATATTAGAAATTCTAAAGTAATAGACATTTATAATGAATTGAAAGAATACGGAGTGGCAATAGATGTATATGACCC
Organism: uncultured Cyclobacteriaceae bacterium; assembly: GCA_937958005.1. Lineage (GTDB taxonomy): Bacteria > Bacteroidota > Bacteroidia > Cytophagales > Cyclobacteriaceae > JANSWY01. The sequence continues at coordinate 1,707 of CALGOB010000121.1, read as the reverse complement.
ACATGCAGACTCTGACGAAGTGTCGCATGAGTATGGGATCAATTTGATTAAAACTATTGACAAGAAATATGAAGCTGTGGTTTTAGCTGTATCTCATAAAGAGTTCCTTAAACTTTCAATTTCAGACATAAAAAATGAAAGTGGTGTGGTTTACGATGTGAAAAGCTTTCTCCCAGAGAATTCGATAACCAAAAGATTATAAGAAATATTGGAAAATATCATACCTCATAATCATTCAGTAAAATATCAAGATAGATTAAAGGCATTAAGTTACGTTCCCAAAGTAATTTGGTTTACGGGACTTTCTGGTTCTGGTAAGTCTACTCTTTCTGACGAGTTGGAAAAAATCCTTTTTGAGAAAGGATATGGAACATATCTTTTAGATGGAGACAACATAAGATCTGGTCTAAATAAAGATTTAGATTTTTCAGATCAAGGACGGGTAGAGAATATTAGGAGGCTGGGTGAATTATGTAAATTGTTTTTAGACGCAGGCGTGCTTGTATTAACTGCCTTCATAAGCCCTTTTGCCTCTGACAGACAAGTAGTAAAAGAAGCAGTAGGAGCATCTAACTTTATAGAAATTTTTGTGGATTGCCCACTTGAAATTTGTGAACAAAGAGATGTAAAGGGTTTATACGCAAAAGCAAGGAGAGGCGAAATTCCTAATTTTACAGGAATTAGTTCCCCTTTTGAAGAGCCAATTAATCCAAATATCCGTATAAAAAGTGGTGAATATTCAATTGAAGAATGTTTGGAACAGCTTAAAACAGAAATCTTACCAAGTATAGTTAAGTAATAGAGATGAGTTATAATTTAACACATTTAAAAGAATTAGAAGCAGAGTCAATGTATGTGCTAAGAGAAGTTTTTGCACAGTTTGAAAACCCTGCGATTTTGTTTTCTGGGGGTAAAGACTCTATCGTTGTTACCCACCTAGCAAGAAAAGCTTTTTATCCAGCGAAGATACCATTTCCTTTTCTACATGTGGATACAGGACATAATTTCCCCGAAACTATTGCCTTTAGAGATAATCTAATGGAAGAATTGGGCGTGAAATTGATAGTAGGGTCTGTGCAGAAATCAATTAATGATGGAAGAGTTGCAGAAGAGAAAGGTAAGAATGCAAGTAGAAATGCACTTCAAACCACCACTTTGTTGGATGCAATTGAAGAAAATCAATTTGATGCCTGTATGGGAGGAGCCAGAAGGGATGAAGAAAAAGCGAGAGCTAAAGAAAGGTTCTTTTCGCATAGAGATGATTTTGGACAATGGGATCCTAAAAATCAGAGACCTGAATTGTGGAATCTCTTTAACGGAAGAAAGAATCATGGTGAGCACTTCAGGGTGTTTCCTATAAGTAACTGGACGGAAATGGATGTATGGCAATACATACTAGCAGAAAATATTCAAATACCTTCCTTGTATCTTTCACATGAACGAGAGGCTGTCTGGAGAGATAATACCTGGTTGCCTAATTCTGAATTCCTTATTTTAAGAGAGGGTGAAGAAATAGTCAAAAAAACGATGAGGTTTAGGACTCTAGGTGATATAACTATTACTGGAGGAATAGAATCAGACGCGGATACATTAGAAAAGATAGTAGAAGAAGTAGCTTCAACAAGGCAGACAGAAAGAGGCAATAGAGCTGATGATAAAAGATCAGAAACTGCCATGGAAGACAGAAAAAAAGAAGGATATTTTTAG